>CAIVTJ010000100.1 GCA_903908825.1 uncultured Pseudomonadota bacterium
ATCGACGGCGTTGAGCGGGGCCGCAAGCCGCTTGATCCAACCCGCGCCGCACCCTATGTCGAGCACTTTACGGTTGCTGACTCAGGTGAGGGTGAGCACCGGGCCAGCGCTGTGCTGTCGGCGGGTGATGCGCTGGCCGGTGATGATGCCTTGCATCGCTTGTTGCGACGCGTAGAGCCGCGTGTGCTGGTGGTGGCCGCCAGTACCACCGGCGATGATGCCGCTTATCTGCGCGCTGCACTGGGAGCCCTGCAAGGTTTGCGTCTGCGTTTGGAAGTCATCGATGTGTCGCTGCTCAAGCGACGTGCGCTGGGCGACTATGCGGTGGTTGTGGTGGCCGATGCCGGCCAACTCGATGCAGCCCAGTCACGCAGCCTGCAGGACTACGCCGCTGCCGGCGGTGGCGTATTGCTGACCCTGGGCCGCCACGCGGTGACCACGGTGCCGGTGACCGGTGGTCGCGCCGCCGCCCCTGCTAGCGTCCCGGTCGATGCGCAGGCGCCACGTATTGCACAAGTCGATGACAGTCATCCGGCGCTGCGCCAGGCCGGTGATTGGCGGGCCTTGCGCTTCTTCCGTCATGTGCCGGTGCAGCCGGCTGAGGGCACGCAAGTGCTGCTGCGCCTTGAGGGTGGGGATCCGCTATTGCTGCAGCAGCTGCCGGGCCGTGGGCGGGTGTTGTTGCTGACTTCAGCACTCGATCGCGATTGGAATGACCTTGCCGTGCACCCGCAGTTCGTCGGCTTTCTGGCCGAGGCGGCCGCCTGGCTTGCCGGTGAGCGCGGCCGCGTCGAGTCGGCGGTCGTGGGTGGTCTATTTACGCGCCCGCTCAATGACGGCGCAGGCGTGCAGGTGTTCGCCCCCGATGGGCGGCGGGCCACGCTGCTGGACAGTACCCGCGATGAGTTGCGTCTGGCGCCGGCGCAAGCGGGCTTTTATGAGCTGCGCGGCGGTGGCCGCAGCCAGTGGCTGGCGGTCAACACGGATCCGCGTGAATCACAGTTGCAGCGCTTGTCCGAGTCGCGTAAGCAAGACTGGCAGCAGATGGCCACACCCTCGGCGCCGGCAGCGGTTGCGCAGGCGACGCAGGCGGGATGGGTGCCCGTGTGGTTCTGGCTGCTGCTGCTGGCGGCCGTGTTGGCCTTCATCGAGCCGCTGGTGGCCAACAGCCATCTGGCCGTCAAACGGGAGCAAACCGCGTGAATGCAGTGCAGCGCCTGGATCAGCTTATTGCCCACTGGCAGCAGCGCTTGCGTTTGCGTGCCGGTGCGCGCACTGCACTGGCTGTGGCGATGGCTCTGCTGGGCGTCACCTTGTTGTGCGCCGCCGTGTTGCTGTATGCCGGAGTGCCTTGGCCCTGGCGTGCGATCGCCAGAGTGCTGTTGGCGCTGCTGCTGGTCGGTTTGTTGTGGCGTTATGCCTGGCAGCCGCTGCGTAACTTGCGACGCGACGAGGGCGCACACGAACTGGAGCGCAGCCTGCCCTTGCAGCAAGGACGTCTGCTCACTTATTTGGATCAGCGCCGACGCGTTGCGCAAGGTGAGTCATCACCACTCATTCACTTGCTGGCTGCCGATGCTTTGGCGCGCGTTGATGAGTCGCCAGTTGATCAACAGCACATCGACAGAGCCGCGTGGCTGCCTGGCGCTGCTGCGCTCACGCTGCTGATGCTGTTTGCAGGTTTATTGGCTTGGCGCGGCTCTGACTGGGGCGCTGCTGCCCGCAGTCTGTGGTGGGGAGCGCCGGCGCCGCAGCGCGTATTGCCTATGGCACAGCGACGCATCGACGTTAAACCCGGTGATAGTCGCATACGTCGTAATAACGATTTATCGGTGCAGGCCTCACCGGTAGGCTTTGCAGCCAGCGAGGCGCAGTTGCATGTGCGCTTTGGCGACGGTGAGTGGGAAACCGTGCCGATGCGCGTCGCCGACGGACGCCTGGATTACACGCTGTATGCCGTGCGTGAGGCTGCGCACTACTACGTGACAGCAGACGGCGTGCGCAGCGCCGAGCACAGCATTCAAGTGGTCGACCTGCCGCAGATCGCAGGCCTGCGCCTGACTTATATCTATCCGTCCTGGACAGGCTTGCCGCAACGCGTGCAGGAAGATGGCGGCGACATCAGCGCCGTGGCCGGTACGCGCGTGCGCATCGAGTGGCGCAGCGATGTGCCCTTGCAGCAGCCGCAGCTGGTCATCGATGAGCAAGCTCAGCCGCTGTCACAGCAGGGTGTCACCGGCCGCGGCGAGTTGGTGGTCAGCGAACGCACCACCCGCTATCGACTCGCGGCCATGGTCGAGGGCGACTCGGTGGCACTCAGTGACAACTATCGCATCGAGGTTGTGCCCGACGAAAAGCCTACGGTCGATATCCGCCGGCCTGGGCGTGATTATCAAGCCAGCAGCATCGAAGAAGTGCCCGTAGTGGTGCGTGCCCACGATGACTTCAGGCTCGAGGCCTTAGAGCTGCGCTATGCAGTCAACGGTGGTGAGTGGCGCACGCAGACCATCGATCCGCGTAGCAGCGATGCCGGCACGGCCGTGCTGCTGCGTCTTGAAGAACTGCGCCAGTCACCGGCGATGGCTTTGGAGCCCGGTGATGTCATCAGTTACTACGCCGTTGCTCGTGATCACCATTCCACGGTGCAGACCGATCTGTTCTTGATTCAAGTGCAGCCGTTTGACCGGCGCTATACGCAGTCGCAGGCCGCCGGCGGTGGTGGTGGCGGTGGTGGCGGTGGCGACCAGGAAGGCCGCATCTCTGACCGGCAGCGCGAAATCTTGATGGCGACGTTCAATCTGTCGCGTGCAGTCGAGAATGGCACTCAGGATGAGGCGCGTGTCCAGGACAACGCCACCTTGCTCGCTGACTTGCAGCGGACACTTGCCGAGCAGGCGCGAAGCCTCGTCGAGCGCGCCGGTGCGCGCGAACTGGTTGGCGGCGACGACAAT
>CAIVTJ010000101.1 GCA_903908825.1 uncultured Pseudomonadota bacterium
CCATGCCGCCACCGCCGCTGCCGCCGCGATAGCCACCACCACCGCCGCCGCCGCCACCACCGCCGCGATAGCCGCCGCCGCCGCCGCCGCCGGTGCGGGGCTTGTCCTGCGCCTCGTTGACGCGCAGCGGGCGACCGCCCATCGAGTAGCCGTTCAGCGCGCCAATGGCACGGGCCGCATCAGCCTGCGGCATTTCCACGAAGCCAAAACCGCGCGGGCGTCCGGTCTCACGATCGGTCGGCAGGGCAACGGACTCGACCGTGCCATGCTGTGAGAACAGAGTGCGAACGGCAGCTTCGTCTGCCGTGAAAGGCAGGTTGCCAACATAAATCTTCGCCATGAGTATCGATCTCCAACAGATTTTAAAGAATCATCACCCGATCGGAGACCTTTCCACTAGAGCAAGCTCACGCACAGCGCGACCGGACAGAAGACGGACGACCAACGATCAATGCGCATTTTATACGTGGCCCCACACGGAAAAACAGCCCCTTTTCTGCAAAGTCAATGATTTTATTCAGCTTGCTATTTGTGGTCCGCAGTTACGAACCGCACCGTATCGAAGCAATTTATTTCTTTTATTTCAGAAGGTTAATGCAAGGCAATGCAAGCATCCGCCGCCTTTAAGGCAGTCGTGGCGATTGCCGAAGACCATGCCGATCTGGCGCGGAATCTGGCCCTTTTGATCGACCACCAAGCCGATTTGCGCTGCGCGGGCACCGCCGGCGACAGGGCTGCAGTGTTGGCCCTGTTCGCACAAAACACCCTCGACGCCTGTCTGCTGGACCTCTGGCTGGCCGACGGCTCGAGCCTATCGCTGATACCCGTGCTGATAGCACAGCAACCACAGTGCATCATCCTGGTGACGACCGGCACCACAGACCCGGCCCTGCAGCGCGAGTGCCTGAGCGCTGGCGCTGCGGCCGTTTTGCTCAAGGACGGGCGGATTGATCATCTGTTGCAGCAACTGCGCAGTCTGCTGGCACAGCGTGCCGCACCTCAAGTCCAAGGCTTGATGTGAAAGATGCGCTCGGCATTACCGTGATAGAGCTGCGCACGCTGGGCCGGCGTCACGTCGACGCTGTCCATGAAAGCCACAGCCGGTGCACTGGGCTGATACGGATAGTCGATGGCCCACATGACGTTATCGATGCCCAGCTGCTTGATCGAGAAATCCAGGGCCAGCGGTGATTCCTGGCCACTGGTGGTGATGACGAAGTTGCGCCGGAAATAATCGCTGGGCTTGAGCTGCAGTTTGGGTGCACCAGCGGTTTGTGCGCGCTGACTCATGAAGTCGATGCGCCACAACCAGAAGTGCACAGCCTCACCCATATGCCCCAAGCAGATGCGCAAGCGCGGGAACCGGTCGAACACACCACTCAGAATCAACCGCACCGCATGGGTGCCGACCTCTACGCCGTAAGCCCACAAGGCAGCAAACATGCCATAGTCCCGCATCGGTCCGGACAGCATCTCTGAGGGTCCGCGCGGATGAATGTACAGACAACGATCGAGTGCTTCGGCCGCCTCCAGGATGGGCCAGTACTTGGGCTCATCCAGGTATTCATTGTTGGTGTGCGAGTTGACGATAAAGCCATTGAGCTGCAGCTGCTCTACCGCACGGCACATCTCACGCACTGCGCGCTTGGGTGACTGCGGCGCAAACGAAGCCAAGCCGGCATAACGCGTCGGGTGCGCGGCAATTAGCGATGCCAGATAATCGTTAGCCACTGTGGCCAACTCGGTGGCCGTGTCGGCATCAAACAACTGCACGCCGGGCGCGGTTAACGACAGCAATTGCATGTCTACGCCGTTTTCATCCATGTCTTGCAGGCGGCCTGCACCGACGTCCAGCAACGGCGCCAGGAAAGACGACTGGTAGGTGGTGCCGCCGTCATAGATCTTGCGCAGCAACATCATGTCGATGCTGTTGCTGGGCCCGCGACTCAACTCTCGCAGGGCTTCGGCGATCTCCGGGATGCAAAAAGCCTCTTCGGTGGCGATGCGGCGCAAGTGTGGTGTGTGCATGGCGTGATCCCGTTGATCTGTCAGACCAGGCGTTGCTGCAACCACTGGCTGATGCGGCCGATCTCGGCCGGACACAGCGAGTGCTGCATGGGGTATTGCTGCCATTCAACGCTGTAGCCCGCAGCCAGCAAGGCATCGCGCGACTGCAGCCCGAACTGCATCGTGACCACCGTGTCTTGTTCACCGTGGCACATCAGGATGGGCGTGTTGCGATTGGCTTCGCTGCCCTCAGCCGCCAACTGCTGCCGCAGCGGCAAATAACTAGACAGCGCCAGCACGCCGCCCAACGCCTCGTCATAGCGCACACCCGTGTGCAGCGCCATGGCCCCGCCTTGCGAAAACCCGGCCAGTACGATGCGCTTGGAAGCAATGCCCTGCAGTCGCTCGCGCAGAATGTACGCAACTAATCGATGTTGAGTAGCGACGATGCCGTTGGCGTCATCGCGGCCCTCGGGCGTCAACGAACGGATGTCATACCACGCGCGCATCGGATAACCCTGGTTGATGGTCACCGGTCGCTGCTCGGCATGCGGAAAAATAAAACGTACTGCAGCGGTGTCCGCTAAACACAGCTCCGGCACCAGCGGCACGAAGTCATGACCGTCAGCCCCCAGACCATGCAGCCAGATCACGGCCGCATCGGCAGGCCGGTCGACGGGTGACATCACCACCGCATCATCGGATTCGATCAATTGAGTCTTCATGCAGTCGTCCCGTAATCCTTAAGAGCCCGGTCCTTCGCCCCAACCTGAATGCAACTGACCGTTGCCGCGAAAGATCGCCTCGATGTGACGGATCATGCCGTCCTGTATCTTGAACAACTCGAACACAACCGAGCCGTTGTTGTTGGGATATTCGGGCGGCGTGGTGAAGTTGCCAATGGCCAGAACCACGCCACGTTCGACATCAGCCACATAAAAGCGCCGGTTGCGCACATTCCACTTAGTCGCAGGATTCCGGAACTCGCCCCCGCAACTGCCGGACATCAGTTCAGAGTTGACCGTGAACACGCCCAGCTCTATGCGCTGGCACTCCGGATGCCAAGGCACTTGCCGGTACGGAATCTCGTGGCCGACCGCTGAAAAATAGCTGTCGGCAATGGCGAACAGTTGCTCACGGGTCGAGCGTTCGGCCACCGGCAGCACCGAGTCGAAAACCCGCTCTGGCAAGCGCAGCGAGGAAGCCGGCGTACCGCCCAAAGTGCCGTCAAAGCTAATCTCTTCGAGCTCACTGATACGCCGCTGCTCGACCTTGAGCCGCACGGCATAAAACCACCAACGGGCGGCATTGCGCGTCGGCGCATTGGTTACCACGCCCAGCATGATGGCCGCGCCGGTCTGCGGATCGACCAGCGCCTGACGGAAGGGCATGCGCCGTATAGCACCCCAGACCTCGGACTTGCCTGCACCGCTCTGCAGCACGCCATTGGCCGTCACCCGTACCGCCATGGCCAAGGGCAAGGTATCGGGCTCGTTAAACACCAGCGCTTCGCTGTAATCGGTCAGCACCTGCAACAGGCAATGCCGGTCGCAGGACGTAGCAGCAACCGCCGCAGGCGCAGGCGTGGCGGCCTGCACTATTGGAGCGCTCAGCAGCGCGAGCAATGCCATAAGGCAACGATTACGGATCATGAGTACCCCTCCTGCCGAGCCCGGACAGGCTCCGTGGCTGTGTGTCAATTATGTTAAGCTAATATGTCAACAGGCCTATAAACCCGTTAATTCATGCCTTCCAGGTGAGCGGCCACGCGCACTGTATGCCTACCCATCAGCCCCGTCATCGTCGTATGGCCACCCTCACCATGCTGGGCAGCCTGATCGCCTTTGAGAGTCTGACGCCAGGTCTTGATCTGTGTTTTGCCCCGGTAGGTTATAGGCCGGACCTAGCCGCAGCGCAGGCGCCAGCCCCATTGATGGCGCAAGCCGAGCCCTCAACACAATCCGGACCCGAGCCTGCCCCCGAGCCCGCAGATCAACCGGAACCCCTGCCACCGCCCACCGTAGACGTCGTAGACGTCGTAGGCGTCGTGGACGTCGTGTCTGCACTGGCCATCGTCAACGCCGCCCCGCCAAGCCCAGAACCTGCAGAGCCTGCAGAGCCGCCTGCGACAGCCGCTGCGGAACCCGACAGCCCGCCCCCCAGCCTCTATGCCGCTTACCCGGCTTTGCGGGGCCTGCAACCCTCCGGCGCGCCACTGCCCTTTATCACTCCTGCCTCGAGCGCCGCCGAAACAACGCCGCCGGTTCAGGCACCGGAGCCTGATGTCCTTGGATTAATGGCCGTCGCGCTGCTGGCCCTTGCCGCCCGTCGCCGGCGAACTTAAGTTTTGAGGGCCTGCTCCAGCAGGAACACATCGGTGAGCACAGCGCGCAGATGCACCGAGGCATTGAGGTTGTCGACCAACAGCGAGCCGATGTGTTCGCGTGACAGCACCAAGCCCACTGCCCCGCGTGCGACCTTGGCATCGCGCTCGACCGCAGTCAGGTAATCCGCCACGCCCGATTGCGCCGTGCAAGCGGCAAAGGCGGCCTGCGCCAAGCCACCGATCGCACCCAGCGCGATATGCATCTGTTCGAGCATGGTGCGTGCTTCGGTGCCGGCATCCTCCTGCCGGCCCTGCGCCGCGTAGGCCAGCAGATATTCGTAAGCGCGCTCGATGGTGTCGATGTGCTCTGCCAGCGGTGATTCACTCACCGCGGGCAATCCGCTGCGGGTCGTGATTCGCGCGCAGTTCATCGCGCGTCACCCAACCCAGCACCATAGAGCGCAGGTACAAACGCTTTTCGGGCAGCAAGCCAAAGTAGACGTGCACCAGGATCAGAAACACCGTGGCCAGTGCGGCTAGATCGTGCAGCACAGTCAGGACTCCCCAGGTGCGCAGCGACAGAATGTACGGGTCGCGCACGAAGAACGGC
>CAIVTJ010000102.1 GCA_903908825.1 uncultured Pseudomonadota bacterium
CTTAACTCGGCCTCTCCCCTCTCACCGTCGTCCGGTACAGCTCGCGCCTATAGCCCGGGTAGTCGTTAAACGCCTGGTGCACGCACAGGCGGTTGTCCCACGCGGCCAACATGTCAGGCTCCCAGCGCAGCCGGCAGGTGAAGGCCGCCTGTATCAGATAGGGCGCCAGAAAGTTGAGGATAGAGTCGGACTCACCGCTGCTCATGCCGTCGATGGCCACCGCATAAGCGCCATCGACATACAGCGCTTGTTCGCCAGTCACCGGATGGGTGCGCACCAGCGGATGCACGTTGCCGCGGATCTTGCGCTGCAGGTCTTCAGACAGCGTGACTGCATCGCGGGTGGTGGCCAGACGGCCGATGGGGCTGTCGCTGACCTCGACCGCTTCATGCACAGCCTTGAGCACATTGCGCAGTGAGAAATGCACTTTGAGGCCGCTGATCATCTGCCGGTAGTTGTCGCTGAGGTGGGCCAGCGCTAAAGCCGAGTTGGCCCACTGCGTGTCACCACCAAACGGCGGCACCTGCACCGAGCGCAGCATGGTGATGGCCGGCGGCTCCGGCAAAAACGGTGAGTCGGTGTGCCAGCCCTCACCGAACACCATCTTCGATTTATCTTCGGCTTCCTTGATGAGCGGGTGCACGTTCTGATGCCCCGGCACACCCTTGGTGTAAGCGTCTTCGGCAAACGCGCCGAAACGCAGGCTGAAGGCCTCGTGTTGCTCGTGCGTCAGCGGCTGCTGACGGAAAAAAATCATCTTGTGCCGGAACAGCGCGTGCTCTATTTCGGCGAACTGCGCGTCAGTGACGTCGCGCAGATCCACCCCCCGGATTTCGGCGCCCATGGCCGCAGCCAGCGGCAGCGCTTCGATGTGCTCGTAGCGCTGCGCATGGTTGTCGAACTTGCCGGTGGGGTGGAGGACGTCCATCAGAGCAGGTCTTTGACGCCGTCGCGCTCTTCCAGCAGCTCGGTGTGGCTGGCATCCATGCGACCGCGGCTGAAGGCGCTGATGTCCAAGCCCTGCACGATGCTGTATTCGCCACCGGCGGTGGTCACCGGATACGAATAGATGACGCCTTCGGCAATGCCATAGCTGCCATCCGAGGGCACAGCCATGCTGACCCAGTCGCCCTCGGCCGTGCCGTTGACCCAGGTGTACACATGGTCAATGGCCGCCGCCGCAGCCGAGGCCGCCGACGAGGCACCGCGGGCCTTGATGATGGCCGCGCCGCGCTGCTGCACGACCGGGATGAACGTGCCTTCAAGCCAAGCCTGATCGACCAGCTCGATGGCCGGCTGACCGCCGACGGTGGCGTGGTTGATGTCCGGGTACTGCGTCGAGCTGTGGTTGCCCCAGATGGTCAGGCGGCGGATGTCGGTGGTGTGGCAGCCGGTCTTTTCCGACAGCTGCGCCAGCGCGCGGTTGTGATCCAGGCGCGTCATGGCGGTGAAGTTGCGCGGGTTCAGGTCCGGCGCATTGGCGCGGGCGATCAGCGCGTTGGTGTTGGCCGGATTACCGACCACCAGCACCTTGATGTTGCGCTCGGCGACTTCGTTCATGGCCTTGCCCTGGGCCGAGAAGATGGCGGCGTTGGCCAGCAGCAGGTCCTTGCGTTCCATGCCGGGGCCGCGCGGGCGGGCGCCGACCAGCAGCGCCACGTTGGCGTCGCGGAAGGCGACCTTGGCGTCATCGGTGGCGGTGATGCTGTGCAGCAGCGGGAACGCGCAATCGTTGAGTTCCATGACCACGCCCTGCAGCGCCGGCAGCGTCGGGGTGATCTCGAGCAGGTTCAGGTTGACCGGCTGATCGGGTCCCAGCAGGTGGCCCGAGGCAACGCGAAAGGCAAGGGCATAGCCGATCTGGCCAGCGGCACCGGTGATCGTGACGGTCAAAGGCTTCTTCATGGCGACTCCGTGGGTATGACCCGGTGATTCTAAGGCCAGACCTTGCGAATTTCAGGGAAGCTGCTCACGGTGCTTGACCTGTGCCTAGTGTTGTAGTTATATATAACACCAACACGAGCGCTGCCCGACCGGCGCAAGCAAGAGGAACCGCGTGAGCCACTCCGACACCAACTGGGACGACGCCCAGCCCATCTACCGCCAGCTGCACGACCGGGTGGTGGTCATGATTCTCGACGGGGTCATCGCCGAAGGCGAGGCGCTGCCGTCCGTCCGGCAGGTCGCCGCCGACTATCGCCTCAACCCGCTGACCGTGCTCAAAGGCTATCAGCAGCTGGTCGATGAAGGCCTGGTCGAGAAACGCCGTGGCATGGGCCTGTATGTGACCACCGGCGCCAAAGCCACGCTGCTGCAGGGCGAGCGCGAGCGTTTTTTAAGCAGTGAATGGCCCAAGGTCCGCGCGCGC
>CAIVTJ010000103.1 GCA_903908825.1 uncultured Pseudomonadota bacterium
AGCTGCGCGGAAGGCATATGAGTCGGCCCCGGCCGCATGCGCCAACTCGTCCATGAAGCTTTCGGCCACAAAGCAGTTGAGCGCGTGGCTGACCGAGCGCCAGTAACCGACGTTGATGCCGATCTCTTCGCGGTTATAGGTGACTGCGACATTGGGCACGTCATAGGGAAAGTTTTGTGCCGCTTCGACGGCGAACGGGTCGATGGCCGTTTCGACCACGGCCGGGAACATACGCGCCGTAATCGAAGGACCGGTCAGGTGCAGTTGCCAAGCCACCAGTTTGCCGTTGGCATCCAGCGCGCCGGCGACTTCGTCGTAAGCCGGCGGGCGATAGGCATCGTGAGTGGTGTCGTCCTCACGGGTCCAGATAACCTTGACCGGTTTGCCCACCGCCTTAGAGGCCTCGACCGCCGCGGCGATGTAATCGACCTCTAGACGCCGCCCGAAACCGCCACCCAGCAGCGTGGTGTGTATAAACACTTGCTCAGGCTTCAGGCCCGCGGCCGCAGCGGCAACGCCTTGTGCGATCTGCTGGGTCTGCGTATTGACGTGAATGTCTGCGCCGTCTGCTCGCACATCGGCGGTGCAGTTCTGCGGTTCGAGCGTGGCATGAGCGAGCAGTGGCAACTCATAGCTTGCGCGCAAGACCTTGGCTGCACCCTTGATTGCGGCAGCAGCGTCGCCGTCTTTACGCACATCGCGGCCCGCGCGGCCCGACGCCGCACGCAGTTTGGCGCGCATGCCCTCAGTGCTCAGGCCTGCATTAGCACCGGCATCCCAGGTGATTTTGACTGCAGCCAGCGCCTTGCGCGCCTGCCAGTAATGGTCGGCGACCACGGCGACGCCGCTGCTGGTGGCCAACACTTTGTGTACGCCGGGCATGGACTCAGCTGCCTTGGCATCAAAGCGCGACAGCTTGCCGCCCAGCACCGGTGGCTGTGCCAGTGCAGCGTGCAGCATGCCGGGCAGCTTGACGTCCAATCCGTAGACTGCGCTGCCATCGACTTTGCTGGCTGTATCGACACGCTTTTGCGGCGTACCGATGAGCTTGAAATCCTTGGGTGACTTGAGTGTCACCTCGGTGGGCACAGGCAGCTTGGCAGCGTTCTCGGCCAGCGCACCATAACTGAGGCGCTGACTGCCGTTGACGACGTTGCCGCCTTCGACCTTGAGTTTAGCGACCTCAATACCCCAATGAGCGGCAGCCGCTTGCAGCAGCATGGTGCGCGCTTGCGCACCGGCCTTGCGCAGCTTGTCCCAGCCATCGCGCACACTGGTGCTGCCGCCGGTGATTTGCGCGCCCAGCAGCGCATTGACGTACACCGCATTGACCGGGGCGGCCACAACCTTGATCGCGTCGAGCGAGACCTCAAGTTCTTCGGCCAGCAGCTGCGTCAGCGAGGTGTAAACGCCTTGACCCATTTCCGACCGGTCGACCAGCACCGTGATGCCATTCTCACCGTCGATCTTGAGCCAGGCGACGGGTTGTCCGCCCTCGGTGCCCAGCGCGCCCGGTTTGCTGCAACCGCTCAGTGATAGACCCAGCAGCAGTCCGCTACCGGCCAGGCTGCTGATCTTCAGAAAGTCGCGGCGTGAGTTGTCTGTATTGTGTGTGCTCATTTCGCGCTCCCTTTATTTGGTGGTGCCGGCGGCAGCCGATAGCAGTTCTGCCGCGCGATGCACGGCTTTGCGGATACGCGGATAGGTGCCGCAGCGGCAGATATTGCCGGCCATGGCGGTGTCGATGTCGGCATCGCTGGGTGCAGGGTTACCCGCCAGCAACGCGCTGGCCGACATGATCTGCCCCGACTGGCAATAGCCGCATTGCGGAACGTCTAGCTCCATCCAGGCTTTTTGCACGGCGTGCGAGCGATCGGCCGACAGGCCTTCGATGGTGGTGATGGCCAGATCGCCCACGTTGCCCAAGGGTAGTTGGCAGGAGCGCATGGGTTTGCCGTCGACATGCACCGTGCAGGCGCCGCATAAGGCTTGGCCGCAGCCAAATTTAGTTCCAGTGAGTCCCAAGTGATCGCGCAACACCCACAGCAAGGGCGTGTCGGGCGTTGCGTCGGTTTCCAGTGCTTGGCCGTTGACGTGGATCGTGGTCATGGTTGCCCCCGTGGTGATGGTCTTGCGCTTGTGCCGCAACTTAGCGCCCAATCGGGCCCGTAATCAACTGGCCCTGAGCCTATGGAGTGAGCATCTTATGAGTCAAAAAGTTCTGGTCACTGCCGGCGCCCTGGGCATAGGCCGTGAAATTGTCCGCGCCTTTGTGGCAGCCGGAGCGCAGGTGGCGGTTTGCGATATCGACGAGTCCGGATTGGAAACGCTGCGTTCCGAATGCCCGGGCGTCGTCACACTTGTTTGTGATGTCGGCCAGCGGGATGCGGTCGAACGCATGGTGCCGGCAGCCGTGGCTGCGCTGGGTGGCCTCGATGTACTGGTCAATAACGCCGGTATCGGTGGCCCCACGGCAGCGGTCGAGCAGTTTCCGCCCGCCGATTGGGATCGCGTGTTGCAGGTCAATCTGACCGGTACGTTTGATGTCACGCGTCTGGCCATACCGCATCTGAAGCAGTCTGCTGCAGGTTCTATCATCGTGATGTCCTCCGCAGCGGGTCGCTTTGGTTATCCCAACCGCAGTGCCTATTCGGCCAGCAAATGGGCGCTAGTGGGTTTTGCGAAGACGTTGGCTATAGAGTTGGGACAGTTCGGCATCCGGGCCAATGCGCTGCTGCCGGGCGCCGTCGATGGCGAGCGTTTGCACAGGGTGTATGCCGGGCGTGCGCAGGCCAGCGGTCAAGCCTTGGAGGCGGTGCTGGCTGATGCCATGGCCAGCCAGTCGCTGAAACGGTTTGTCGATCCGGCCGACATTGCCGCGATGGTTTTGTTTTTGACTTCAGAGGCCGGCAAGTCGATTTCCGGGCAGATGCTGTGCATCGACAACGACATTCAAAAGGCCTGACCGCCTGACGTAATATCCATCCATAAAAATGAAGGGGGCCTTATGGTCACGCAACGTATCTGGGCTTGGGTTGGCGCGCTGTCGTTTCTGGCAACGTGCCAGATGGTTAATGCAGCAGCCAATGTTACCGCCAAGCGCCTGACCGGTGCTGCCGGCGAGCCGGCGCAATGGATGACCTATGGCGGTACCTATTCTGAGCAGCGCTTCAGTCCGCTCAAACAGGTCAACACCGGCAATGTTGAGCAGTTGGGCCTCAAGTGGTTTGCTGATTACGAGACCAACCAGAACCAGCACGGCTCGCCTTTGTATATCGATGGCGTGTTGTATGTGTCGACCGCGCGCAATGTGGTCTATGCCTATGACGCCCGCAGTGGCAAGCAGCTGTGGAAGTACAACCCGGTCATCCAAGGCGAGCGCCTGCGCTACAACCTGGGCTTGGTGAATCGTGGCATTGCCGCTTGGAACGGCAAGATCATCATGGGCACGCTGGATGCGCGGCTGGTGGCCATCGATGCCAAGACCGGCAAGCAGGCCTGGTCTACCGACACCGTGCCGGCCAGCCTGAATCTGGGCGACATGGGCAATCACTACTCGATCACCATGGCGCCGCGCGTGGCCAAGGGCAAGGTGTTCATCGGCGGCTCGGGTGGTGAGTTTGGCGTGCGGGGCTGGATCGCGGCCTTTGATGCAGAAACCGGCAAGCAGGTCTGGCGCTTCTGGACCGTGCCCGGTGATCCAGCCAAGGGATTTGAGAGCCCCAAGCTGGCTGAGGCCGCCAAGAGCTGGGTGGGCGAATGGTGGAAGACCGGCGGTGGCGGCACCGTGTGGGATGCGGCTGTCTATGACCCGGTCACCGACCTGCTGTATTTCGGCACTGGCAATGCCACGCCATGGAACGCCCGTGCGCGCGACGAGAAGATCGTCGACAACCTGTTCACAGCCTCGATAGTCGCGGTGAAGCCCGATACCGGCGAGTACGTCTGGCACTACCAGGAAGTGCCCGGTGATTCGTGGGACTACGACGCCGTCAGCCCGATGATGACTGCAGACCTGATGCTCGGCGGCGCCAAAAAGCACGTGCTGTTGCAGCCGTCTAAGAACGGCTTTTTCTATGTGCTCGATGCTGCCAACGGCAAGCTGCTCAGCGCCGATCCGTTCACCGAGGTCAACTGGGCGACGGGTATAGACCTGACCACCGGCCGGCCCATCGAAGTGCCGGGCTCACGCTATGAAAACGAACCGTGGAACCTTGCGCCGGGCGTGCAGGGCGGCCACAGCTGGCACCCCAATGCCTTCAGTCCTAAAACCGGTTTGGTTTA
>CAIVTJ010000104.1 GCA_903908825.1 uncultured Pseudomonadota bacterium
CGCGCGGTTTATGCATCATATCGATGTGGCCAGCGAGTTGTCCGCCGCCCAGTCGCAGGTGCTGGCGGCCTTGCTCAGCTATGGTCCGCGCTATACGCCTGATGCACAGCCCGCAGGCACAGTCCTGCGCGTTGTGCCGCGCCTCGGCACCACCTCGCCGTGGTCAACCAAAGCCAGCGAAATCGCTGCCGTCTGCGGTCTTGCACCGGTACGCCGCATCGAACGCGGTATCGACTATCACATCAGCACAAGCGCTGAGTTATCTGCGCCGCAGTGGCTGGCCTTGGGCGCGCTGCTGCACGACCGCATGACCGAAACGCTGCTGTTGCAGCCCGAGCAAGTGCAGGGCTTGTTCGCCCGCGAAGCTGCCCGTCCGCTGCGCTCTGTGGGGCGTGATGCGGGGTCTTTGGCGCAGGCCAACCGGCAACTGGGCTTGGCCTTGAGCAGCGATGAGATCGACTATCTGGTGCGCAGTTTTGCAGCCTTAGGCCGCGACCCGACCGATGTTGAGTTGATGATGTTCGCGCAGGCTAACTCCGAACATTGCCGGCACAAGATATTTAACGCGCAGTTTGTCATCGACGGTGCCGAGCAGGCCAAGTCGATGTTCGCGATGATCCGCAACACCCACGCACTGGCACCCGGCGGAGTGCTGTCGGCGTATCGCGATAACGCTTCGGTCATCGAGGGCTCGCAGGCCACACGTTATTTCCCCGATCCGGATTCAGGCATCTATCGCGGCAGCGATGAGCCCATCGACATTTTGATGAAGGTCGAGACTCACAATCACCCGACAGCTATTGCGCCCTTCGCCGGTGCGGCCACCGGGTCCGGTGGCGAAATCCGCGATGAAGGCGCCACGGGCAAAGGCGCTAAGCCCAAAGCCGGTCTGGTCGGTTATACGGTCTCTAACTTGCGCATCCCGGGCTTTGTTCAGGCTTGGGAAACAGACTTCGGTAAGCCTGATCGTATCGCCAGTGCCTTGGACATCATGCTCGAGGCGCCGCTGGGTGCGGCTGCATTCAATAACGAGTTCGGGCGGCCGTGCATCGCCGGCTATTTCCGCAGCTTCGAGCAGGCCGAAGATGCCAGCGCACGGCGTGTGCGTGGTTATCACAAGCCCATCATGATCGCCGGCGGTCTGGGCAACATCCGCCGCAATCAAGTTGAAAAAGATGACTGCCCGGTCGGTGCCCATGTGGTGCTGCTCGGTGGTCCGGCCATGCTCATCGGTTTGGGCGGTGGTGCGGCCTCGTCTATGGATAGCGGCGCTTCGCAGGCCGATCTGGACTTTGCTTCGGTGCAGCGTGGCAACCCCGAGATGCAGCGCCGTGCGCAGGAAGTCATCGATCGCTGCTGGGCTTTGGGCGGCGACAATCCCATCCATCTCATTCATGACGTGGGTGCCGGTGGTTTGTCCAACGCCATACCCGAAGCGGTCGCGCACAGCGGTCGCGGTGCGCGCATCGATTTGCGCAGCGTGCCCAGCGATGAGCCGGGCCTTTCCCCGCTGGAGATCTGGTGCAACGAGGCGCAAGAGCGCTATGTGCTGGTGGTCTCGCGGCAGGGTCTGGAGCGCTTTCAGGCTATCGCGCAGCGTGAACGCTGCGTGTATGCCGTCGTCGGTGAACTGACCGATGATGGTCTGTTGCAGGTCAGTGACCCGTTGCTGGGCAACCTGCCGGTAGACCTGCCGATCGAAGTGCTGCTGGGCAAGTTGCCCAAGATGCGTCGTGACGTGCAGTCCCGTGCGCCGGTCACGCAGCCTTGGAACGATGCGGGCATCGATGTGCGCGCTGCAGTGCTGCGCGTGCTGGCTCATCCGGCAGTGGCTGACAAAACCTTTCTGGTGACCATCGGCGATCGCACGGTCGGCGGTCAGATCAGTCGCGACCAAATGGTCGGACCTTGGCAGGTGCCGGTCAGCGATGTCGCTGTGACGCTGTCGGACTATCAGCATTTTTGTGGCGAGGCCATGGCCATGGGCGAACGCACGCCGCTGGCCTTGCTCGATGCCGCCTGTTCGGCGCGTATGGCGGTGGCCGAGGCCATCACCAATGTGCTGGCCGCAGACATCGCACGTTTGGGTGATATCCGTCTGTCGGCCAATTGGATGGCCGCTTGTGGCGAACCTGGCGAAGATGCTGCGCTGTATGCCGCCGTGCAGGCAGTGGGCATGCAACTGTGTCCGGCCTTGGGCATTGCCATACCGGTGGGCAAAGATTCTTTATCGATGCGCACCACCTGGCGCGATGCACAGGGCGATAAGTCTGTGGTGTCGCCGGTGTCACTGATCGTGTCGGCGTTTGCGCCGGTTGCCGATGTGCGCCGCACACTCACGCCGCAGTTGCGCACCGATGTACCCGACACCGTGTTGCTGCGCATCGACTTGGGTGGCGGGCGTCATCGCTTAGGCGGCTCGATCCTGGCGCAGGTCTATGGTCAGTTAGGCGATACGCCACCCGACCTCGATGACCCGCAGACGCTGGTGCAGTTCGCTGCTGCGCTACGCGCCTGTCGCGAAGCCGATCTGCTGCTGGCCTATCACGACCGTTCGGATGGCGGACTGTTGGCCACCCTGGTCGAGATGGCTTTTGCCGGCCATTGCGGTGTGGCCTTGCACTTGCCCGCAGAGGCGCCGCTGTTGTCGCAGCTGTTTGCCGAAGAGTTGGGCGCGGTGGTGCAGGTGCGCAGCAGCGCGGTGACGCAGGTGCTGGCCTTGTTTGCAGCGCACGGTTTGGCAGAGGCGGTGGCGGTTATCGGTGCGCCCACGACTGCGATGACCGTGGTGTTAGCCGCTGGCGATGAGTCGCTGCAGTTTGACTGGCAGACGCTGCGGCAGGCCTGGAGCGAAACATCGCATCGCATGCGTCTGCTGCGTGATGAGCCCGACTGTGCGCGCGAAGAATGGGCTGCACAACTTGATGTCAGCGACCCCGGATTGCAGTGCCAGCTGAGCTTTGATGCGCAGCACGATGTGGCTGCACCTTACATTGCAACCGGTGCGAGGCCGCGTGTGGCGGTGCTGCGTGAACAGGGCGTCAACAGTCAGGTCGAGATGGCCGCCGTGCTTGATCGCGCTGGTTTTGAGCCGCATGACATCCACATGAGCGACGTGCTGTCCGGTGCGCGCAGCTTGGCCGAGTTTCGCGGCTTGATCGCTTGCGGCGGTTTTTCTTACGGCGATGTGCTGGGTGCCGGCGAGGGCTGGGCCAAGTCGATTCTGTTCCACGATGCGGCACGCCGGCAGTTCAGTGACTATTTTGAGCGTTCCGATACGTTCACGCTGGGCGTGTGCAACGGTTGCCAGATGCTGGCTGCATTGCGGCAGATCATCCCGGGCACTGAACATTGGCCGCGTTTCGTGCGCAATCGCGGCGAACAGTTTGAAGGCCGTTTTTCCTTGGTGGAAATACTCGATACACCCTCAGTGCTGCTGGCCGGTATGGCCGGTTCACGCTTGGCAGTGGCGGTGGCGCATGGCGAGGGACGCGCCGAGTTTGCCCACGATGCATCGCTGACCGCTTTGTTGGCCGCAAACCAAGTGGGCTTCCGTTACGTCAACAACAGCGGCGGGCTGGCCGAGCGCTATCCGGCCAATCCCAACGGTTCACCGCAGGGCATAGCGGCCGTGACCAGTGCCGATGGCCGTGTGCTGGCGACCATGCCGCACCCCGAGCGTTCCTGGCGCTGGGCGCAGCAGTCCTGGCATCCGCCGGGCGTCAGCGGCGAGTACTCGGGTTGGATGCGCTTGTTCGGCAATGCGCGACGCTGGTTAGGCTGACGGTCAAAGGCTGATGGTCAACGGTTGGCGAGCCCGGCCGTTAAGCTGATTATCCAGCTGCAGCGCGCAGCGCATCGTGGAGTCGTCATGACTGCTGCCCTTGATGCCACCGTGTTGGTCAATCGCTTTGGTCTAGGTGCAACGCCCACCGAACTGGCCACTGTGGGCAGTCAGGCGCGTGAGGTGCTCTCCACGCAGTTGCAGGGTCCGCCGCCGCTGCTGGCCGGCGATCTGCCCGGTTCACAGCAGATCATCGTGGGCTCGCTGGCTTTGCGTGCTAAGCCCGCTCAAGCAGAGGGCGGTGTGGTGCCCATCGCGATGCGGCTGGGTCAGTACGCCAGACCCATTTATGTGGCCGAGGTGCAAGCCCGCTTCGCGGCGGCGATAGACAGTCCCTGCAGTCTGCTCGAGCGCCTGACACACTTCTGGAGCAATCACTTTGCGGTGTCGGTCGACAAGCTGGCGGTGCTGGGCTTGGCCGGTGCCTTCGAGCGCGAGGCCATCCGTCCGCATGTTTTGGGTAGGTTTGATGAGCTCTTGCTGGCTGTCGAACGTCATCCGGCCATGTTGCTGTACCTCGACAACCAGCAGTCTGTCGGGCCGCATTCCGCATTGGCAGAGCAGGTGCGCAGTCGCGGCCGGCGCGCGGCGCCGGGGCTCAATGAAAACCTGGGCCGCGAGATCCTCGAGCTGCACACCTTGGGTGTGGCCGGCGGTTACACACAACAGGATGTCACTACGCTGTCGGCAATGATCACCGGCTGGTCTATCGGCGGTGAGCCCGGGCCGCTGCGCAGCGGTGAACCTGGGCTGTTCGTTTTTAGAGAGGCGCTGCACGAGCCCGGGCCCAAGACTTTGCTGGGCAAGGCCTATGGGCAGGATGGCCAGAGTCAGGGTGAACAGGCTTTGCGTGATCTGGCGCGCCGCCCGGCGACCGCTTGGCATCTGGCACGTAAGTTGGCGCAGCATTTTATCGGCGATGAGCCACCGGCTGTGGTGGTCGACACCGTCGCCCGCGCTTATCTGGATAACGACACCGATCTGCGTGCGACTTATGCGGCGCTGTTTGCGCGGCCGGAAGCTTGGGAGCCGGCTCTGCGCAAATTCAAGACGCCGGCCGATTACCTGCACTCAGCGTGGCGCGCTTTGCAGTTGCCGGCGCAGCGCCGGCCGGCGGCGCAGCAGCTGATGCAACAGCTGGGGCAGCGTACCTATCAACCCGGTTCACCGGCCGGTTGGCCCGATCGCAGTGGCGACTGGGATAGCGCCTCGGCGCTGCTCAAGCGCGTAGAGTTGGCCAACGCCACCGGCCACCAATGGGGCAATCGTATCGATACGCCTGCATTGGCCGACGCGGTGCTGGGCGCAAGTCTCAGTGCGGCCACGCGCAGTGCCATCGCACGGGCCCAAGATGCCGCGCAAGCGCTGACCTTGTTACTGGCCGCCCCCGAGTTCATGCGGCGCTAAGGCGCTGTCAGCTCTAGACTGGAGACACCTATGACTCATCTCAGCCGTCGGGACCTGTTGCGCAAGGCTTTGGCCGTGGCTGCACTGAGCAGCGCCGGTGTCTTGCCTACGCGCTTGGCCTTGGCTGCCGCAGGCAGCGGTACAGCGCGCTTGGTCGTGGTCATTTTGCGCGGGGCGCTCGATGGCTTGGCCTTGCTGCCGCCTGTGGGTGACCCCGATTACGCCGCGCTGCGCGGCGATCAGGCCTTGTCGTTAACGGCTGGTGAGCGCGCTGCTATACCTTTGCAAGGGCCGTTTGCGCTGCATCCTTCTTTAAGTTTTCTGGCCGAACGTTGGCAGTCGCAGCAGTTGCTGGCGCTGCATGCGGTGGCCAGTCCCTATCGCGAACGTTCGCACTTCGATGGGCAGGATGTGCTGGAAAGCGGCTATGCGCGGCCGCATGCCGTGCAGACCGGTTGGCTCAACCGTGCGTTGCCACGTATGGCCGGTGCCAGTCGTCGCGAAGCCGCAGTGGCCTTAGGGCCCAACGTGCCGCTGATCTTGCGGGGTTCATCGGCAGTGGCCGCTTGGTCACCCAGTCGTTTGCCGATGCTCGACGACGACACGCTGCAGCGGCTGGCAGATCTTTATTCCAACGACAAGCTCTTAGCCGGACGCCTGGCCGATGCGCTGGCGGCCGAAGACATGGTCAGCAGCACCGTGGCTGCCGGTGCCAATGCCGGCGCGCAGTTGCAGCAGACCGTGCAAGCCGCAGCGGGGTTTTTGACGCGCGAGGATGGGCCGCGCGTTGCAGTCTTTGATACCAGCGGTTGGGACACCCATGCTAACGAGGGCGGCGCACAGGGTGCTCTGGCACAGCGCTTGGGCGTGCTCGACCAGGGTCTGCGCAGCCTGTCTGAGAGCCTGGGTGATGTCTGGCAGCACACCGCGGTGGTGGTGGTCAC
>CAIVTJ010000105.1 GCA_903908825.1 uncultured Pseudomonadota bacterium
CCAGCGAGGCAGGTACCAGAGTTAAGGCCGCCAGCGTCAACGCCGGTCCGTTCTGCAATGCGCGCCGTACGGCACACGCCAATGTGTGATTGCTCATGAATGCTCCCCGCTGATGTTGTTCGTTGGTGACAAAGCAACAGAAGTTGCCGTGTGACAACGGGAACGATACGCCGGTCGCAGTTTGATTGCCAATGACCGCAGCGATACTGCCGATACGGAACGCGCAGGAACGTCAGACGGTGCGCAAATACCAGCGTCGGTCGGTGGCGGTGACTTCAGCGGCAAACGCACTGCACTCTTGCGTCTTGATGGCCAGAAAGACCTCGTGAAAACCCGCACCGAGTGCCTGCCGCAAGAACTGCGAGCCCTGTGCGCGCTGCAGAGCCTCGTGCCAGGTCCGTGGAAATATCAACGCACGGTCTGCCGCCTGCCGGGCAGCGGCATAGGCGTTGCCGCTGACCGGCTCGCCGGGGTCCAGTGACTGCTCGATGCCCAGCGCCGCCGCCGCCAGCACGGTGGCCGCGGCCACATACAGATTGGCATCCGCGCCACAGCAGCGATGTTCGATGTGGCGCGAGGCCGGCGGACCGGCCGGCACGCGCAGACTGACGCTGCGGTTGTTGATACCCCAGTTGGCCGCCACCGGTGCGTAGCTCTCGGAGCGGTAGCGCCTGTAGGAGTTGCCGTTGGGTGCGAACACCAGAAAGCTCTCGGCGGCCGTAGCCTGCAGGCCAGCCACAGCCTGCCGCAGCAGGGGCGTGCCGGCGGGGTCATCTGCGGCAAAGGCATTGCGCCCGCCGGCATCGGCCAGACTCAGGTGCAGGTGCGCGCCGGAGCCGGCGCGGTCGGTGAACGGCTTGGCCATGAAACTGGTGATCAAGCCATGACGGGCGGCCACACCGCGCAGCAGTCGCTTGAAGGCGATGGCTTCATCGACTGCACGCAAGGCATCGGCGCGATGCTGCAGCGTGATCTCATATTGGCCGGGGGCATATTCGGCCATCAGCGTGCCGGCCGGCAGGCCCTGCGCCCGCGCTGCGGCAAACACCTCATCGAACACCGGCGCCAGCTCGTCCAGGCGCGACAAGCCATAGGCATCGATGCAATCGCGGTTATCGAGTGTGGCAGTGGCGCCGCGCCCGGCCGGCAGCAACTGCCCGTCAGGCAGTTCGCGCAGCAGATAAAACTCGACCTCGCAGGCGAACACCGGCGTGTAACCCAGACGTTGCAGCCGCTGCACGGCCGCCTGCAGCACATGCCGCGGATCGGCTGCTGCAGGCGTGCCGTCGAGTTCATACATCGACAACATGACCTGGCCGGTGTGTTGCAACCAAGGCGACGGCTGCAGCGTGCCCGGCACCGGCCGGCACAGCTTGTCAGCGTCCCCGGTGCTCCACACCAGACCGGTGGCTTCCACATCGGCACCAGTAACATCCAGCCCCAGGATGGACCCGGCCACCGTGCGGCCGTGGGCATAGAGCCCGGCCAGTTCGTCGCGATGCAGATTCTTGCCGCGCGCCACACCCGACGGATCGGTCAGGTACACCTGCACACTGTTGATGCCGGGATGAGCCGTCAGAAACTGTTGCAGCTCGCTGTTCATGCGGGCCTCAGTGCGAAGTGCAGCGCATCGAGGCACTGGCCCAGCACCATTAAAAAATGCTGCACCTGAGCCTCGGTGGTGGCCGGCGACACCAGCATCATGTTGTGAAACGGTGTCAGCAAACAGCCGCGATTGAGCAACATCAGATGCAGTGCGGCGATGGGCTGATCGTGCAAAGCCGCCAGACTCTGTGTGCCGTTACGCGGTGCAGGCGCCGGTGCAAACTCCAACCGTGCACCCAAGCGCGTGGTCTGCCAAGGCAACTGGCGCTGCGCGAACGCAGTGTCTATGCCGTGCGCGAGCCGCTGCGCCAAGCGCAGCATGTGCGCGTAATGGGCCGGGGTCATCAGTTGGGTCAGCGTCGCATGCAAAGCGGCCAGCGCCAACGGATTGCCTGACAAGGTCGTGCCTAATCCGGAGTGACCCGGCTCGCGTGCCGCATCGACGCGGCGCATGCCGGCCGCGACCGCCTCGCTATAGCCATAGACCGCGCAGGGCAAGCCACCGGCCACGGCCTTGCCGCAGACCAGCAGGTCGGCCTGCAAACCGGTGGACCGGGCATAGCCACCCAAGCCGGATGACACGGTGTGCGTCTCGTCGATGATCAGCAGACTGCCGTGCTGCGTACACAGCTCGCGCAGTGCCTGTAAAAACCCTGCTTCGGGCAGCACCATGCCGGCATTGGTGAGCGCCGGCTCGGCCAGCACACAAGCGATGTCGCCTGCGGCCAGCGCGGCAGCCACTGCCGGCAGATCGTTGAACTCGACCACACGGGTGGTGGCGGCCACATCGCTGATGGCGCCGATCTGGCCGGGACGCGGCTGCGTACTGCCATCCGCACCTTGCACCACCAGCGTTTCATCGACGGTGCCGTGATAGCAGTGGTTGAACACCAGCACCCGTGGCCGGCCGGTGATGGCACGCGCATGGCGCAAGACAGCGCGGTTGGCGTCGGTGGCGGTCTGTGTCATCTGCCACCAGGGCAGACCGAAGACATCCTGTAGCGCCGTACCGGCGGCGGGCGCCAAAGGTGACGGCAGCATCGTGGTCAGGCCTTGGGCGACCTGACGCGTGACGGCCGTGACCACTGCAGGCGGCGCGTGCCCCCACAACGCGCCGGTGTCACCCAGGCAATAGTCGTCATAGACCAAGCCGTCGACACAGGTCAGTTGTGCGCCGGCGGCACGCTGCACGAACAGCGGGAAAGGCGTGCCCCAGTCACGCATCCAGTGCATCGGCACGCCGTGGCTGAAATGCTGCGCAGACTGCTGCGCCAGCGCCTGCGAGTGCGGATGAGCCTGAATGAACAGCTGCTGCTCGTGCGCGACGAGCGCGGCGAGCTGCGAGGCGCTCATGACGGCGGGACGGGCCGGATGCTGGGTGGTGCGACCACGCCTAGGGTGACGATCATCTTCATGGCGGCATCGACACTCATATCGAGTTCGATGAGCTGCGACATCGGCACCATGAAGATAAAGCCAGAGGTGGGGTTGGGTGTGGTCGGCACAAACACACAGGCCATGCGGTGACCGGTGTGCGCGTCGATGCCGGGCAGGTCGATAGAGGTGACGAAAGCCAAGCTCCAGGCCTCGCGGCGCGGATATTCGACCAGCACGACCTTGTTGAACGAATCGCCAGAGGTCGACACCAGCGTCTCGGTAAAGCCTTTGACGCCGGAGTAAATGGTGCTGACCAGCGGGATGCGGTTGAGCAACTCTTCCCACCAGCCCACCAGACGGCGACCGATGAAGTTGGCGACCAGCACACCTGTGAACAGCAACACCGCCAGCGCCAGCAGCACGCCGAAGCCGGGCACATGGAAGCCAATGAAACCATCGGGCTGATAGCGCTGCGGCAGCAGCGGCAACAAGCGGTCCATCAGGTCGAGCACGAAACGGAAGGTCAGGAAGGTGACGCCCAGTGGCACCCACACCAGCAGACCGGCCATCAGATAACGGCGCAGGCGGCGCAGCAGCTCGGCTTTCACTTGCGTGCCTTGGTTTTGGCTTTGGCCTTAGGCTTGGGCTTGGGCTGTGCTTTGGGCTTAGCCTGTTTAGCAGGCGGCTTGCGGCTGATGGACTTGGCCGCGTCGACCGGCTTGGCCGCAGGCGTCTCGGCCGGCTTGGCCGCTGCTGCTGGCTTGGCCTCGTCGCTGCTGGCGGCCGGCGCATCGGTGTCGGGACCGGCCAGGTTGCGCTTGTTGTCGCTGTCGGACTTGAAGTCGGTCTCGTACCAACCACTGCCCTTGAGGCGGAACACCGGTGCGGAGATCAGCTTGGTCAGCTGGTTCTTGCCGCACTCAGGGCACTTTTTCAGGGCTGCATCAGAGATTCGTTGCAGGACTTCGGTTAGCGCCCCGCAGGCGCGACACTGGTATTCATAGAACGGCATAGCAACGATTATGCCTCAACGGCGCGTGCTCTCGAACACCAGTTCACCGGCACGGCTATCTATGGCCATGGTGCTGCCCGGCTGCAGGTCACCGCGCAGGATGCGCTCGGCCAGCGGGTTTTCGATCTGCTGCTGTATGGCGCGCTTGAGCGGCCGGGCGCCGTACACCGGATCAAAACCCTCATAACCCAGTTGCGTGCGGGCGGCGTCGGTCAGCGTCAACACGATGTCACGCTCGGCCAAGCGCGCCCTGAGGCCCGCCAACTGTATGTCGACGATGGCGCGGATCTGCTCGGCACCCAGCGGGTGAAACACGACGATGTCATCGATGCGATTGATGAACTCGGGCCTGAAATGCGCCTGCACGCGCTCCATGACCTCGGCTTTCATCAAGGCATATTGCTTTTCGCCGGCCAGCTGCTGGATGACGTCTGAGCCCAGATTGGAGGTCATGATGATGACGGTGTTGCGGAAGTCGACCGTGCGGCCTTGACCATCGGTCAGGCGGCCATCGTCGAGCACCTGCAACAACACGTTAAAGACATCTTTGTGAGCTTTCTCGACTTCATCGAGCAACACCACCGAATAGGGCTTGCGCCGCACCGATTCGGTCAGATAACCGCCCTCTTCATAACCTACGTAGCCGGGCGGCGCACCGATCAAACGCGCGACCGAGTGCTGCTCCATGAACTCGCTCATGTCGATGCGCACGATGGCTTCATCGCTATCGAATAAAAACTCGGCCAGCGCCTTGCACAACTCGGTTTTGCCGACGCCCGTGGGGCCTAAGAACAGGAACGAACCGTTGGGGCGACGCGGGTCAGACAATCCGGCGCGCGAACGGCGGATGGCATTGGCCAGTATGCGCAGCGCTTCGGGCTGACCGACCACACGCTTAGCCAAGGCCTCTTCCATGCGCAGCAGCTTGTCTTTCTCGCCCTCCAGCATCTTGGACACCGGTATGCCGGTCCACTTGGAGACCACTTCGGCGATCTCCTCTTCGGTGACACTGGTGCGCACCAAGGTGGGTGCCGTGTGCTCAGCGGCCTGCGCCGCCAACAGCTGTTTTTCCAGTTCCGGGATGCGACCGTATTGCAGCTCGGCCATGCGCGCCAGGTCATTGCCACGGCGCGCCACTTCGAGCTCGATCTTCAGTTTCTCGATGGCTTCTTTGATAGACGCCGCACCCTGCTGTGTGGCCTTTTCGGCCTTCCACACTTCTTCGAAATCGGCGTACTCACGCTCGAGTTGCTGCAGCGTCTCTTCCAAGGTTGCCAGCCGCTTGCGTGAGGCGTCATCGTCTTCTTTGCGCAGCGCCACTTGTTCGATGCGCAACTGGATAATGCGGCGCTCAAGGCGGTCCATGACCTCGGGCTTGGAGTCGATTTCCATGCGCAGCCGCGAACCGGCTTCATCGATCAAGTCGATGGCCTTATCGGGCAGCTGCCGGTCAGCGATGTAGCGGTGCGACAACTGCGCTGCAGCGACGATGGCCGGATCGGTGATCTCGATGCCGTGGTGCACTTCATAGCGCTCTTTGAGGCCACGCAAAATAGCGATGGTGTCCTCGACCGAGGGCTCATCGACCAGCACCTTCTGGAATCTGCGCTCTAGAGCGGCATCTTTTTCGATGTACTTGCGGTATTCATCGAGTGTGGTGGCGCCCACACAGTGCAGCTCACCGCGCGCCAACGCGGGCTTGAGCATATTGCCGGCATCCATCGAGCCCTCGGCCTTGCCGGCGCCCACCATGGTGTGCAACTCATCGATGAACAGGATGACCTGCCCTTCCTGCTTGCTCAGGTCTTTAAGCACAGCCTTGAGCCGCTCTTCAAACTCACCGCGGAACTTCGCACCGGCGATCAGCGCACCCATGTCCAGCGACAGAATGCGCTTGTTTTTAAGCCCCTCGGGCACTTCACCGTTGATGATGCGTTGCGCCAGACCTTCGACGATGGCGGTCTTGCCGACACCGGGTTCGCCGATCAACACCGGATTGTTCTTGGTGCGACGCTGCAACACCTGAATGGTGCGGCGGATCTCATCATCACGACCGATGACCGGATCGAGCTTGCCGGCAATGGCCAGCGCGGTCAGATCAACGGTGTACTTGGACAGCGCCTCGCGGCTCTCTTCGGCATTGGCATCGTTGACCGCCTCACCGCCGCGCACCTCGGCGATGGCCTGTTCGAGCTTGTCTTTGCTGATGCCCACCGTTTTAAACAGCTTGCCCAGTTCGCCACGGTCCTCGCACAAGGCCAGCGCAAACAGTTCGCTGGAGATGTACTGGTCACCACGCTGCTGCGCGAGCTTGTCGGTGACGTTGAGCAGCCGCGACAGATCGGCCGACACATGCACCTCACCGGGGGTGCCCTCGACCTTGGGCAGACGATCGAGCAGCGCGCTCAGATCGGTTTTGAGCCGCGGCAGATTGGCGCCGGCCTTGCCCAACAAGGGCCGCAGCGTACCGCCCTGCTGTTCGAGCAGGGCCTGCAGCACATGCGCCGGGTCTAGCATCTGGTGATCGCGCCCCACGGCTAGCGACTGGGCGTCGGCCAGGGCGGACTGGAAGCGGCTGGTCAGTTTGTCGTTACGCATGCCACCAGTGTGGGGGCTGGGGCGCACGGTTCAATAGGCACAGTGCGCAGGACGCAGCGGCCACCCCGCACTCAGTGCGGAAACAGCTGCTGCACGCCGGCGATGGTGAGCACGCCGGCCGTCATCAGCACCACCTGCCAGAAACTATCGCGTGGATCGATACGCCGGTGCAGACCCGGGATCAGGTCGGCCACCGCGACATACAGCAGGCTGGCCGCCGACACCCCCAACGCATAAGGCAGTGCCACCAGCGCCTGCGACAGCGCGAAATAGCCGACGATGCCGCCGACTATAGACCCCAGGCTGGTGGCCAGGTTACAGGCCAGCGCGCGCAAGCGGCTCATGCCGCCTTGCAGCAACACCGCAAAGTTGCCCACTTCGCTGGGGATCTCATGGGTCATCACCGCCAGTCCGGCGACGATGCCCAAGCGCACATCGGTCATAAAGGCCGCGGCGATCAGCACGCCATCGAGCGCGTTGTGCACGCCCTCGCCCACCAGCAACATGGCCGAGGAAGCCTGCTCGCGGTGGCTGTGACCGGGCGCGTGCGTTTCACAATGGTCCTGATGGCAGTGCCGCCACAACACCAGCTTTTCGAGCACAAAGAACAGTGCGATGCCGCCCAGCAGCGACAGCCCCACGGCACTGACATCGTGGTCGGGGCTATGTTCGATGGCCTCGGGCAGCAGGCCGAGCAGCGCAGCACCCAGCAAAGCGCCGGTGGCAAAGGCGACCAGATAAGGCAAAGCGCGGGACCGGGTGCGTTCCGGCAGCAACAGGAACGTCGAGGCCACCAGCGCGCTGAGCGCGCCGCCCATGAAAGTAAACAGGATGATCCAGCCGAGAGTGTTCAAGCCGGGCAGTGTATCAGGCCGCTGGCGACGGACTTAAGGGAGGGGCTCGAGCCAGATCAGGCTGGCCAGGCGGCCTGCATCGCGCGCACGACGCCAGGAATAAAAACGCTGCGGGTCGGCATAGGTGCACCAGCCACCGCCATGGATGTCGCTGACGCCGGCGTGCATCAAGCGCTGGCGCGCCAGCGCATAGAGGTCGCACTGCCAGCGGCCCCGTGCATTGGCCGTAAAACAAGCGTGCGCTGCGGCATCGACCTGCACAAAGGCCGCGCGCACTTCATCGCCCACCTCAAAGTGTGCCGGCCCGATGGCCGGACCCAGCCAGGCGCGCAGCGCCACGCCAGCGCTCGCCCGCAAGCGCAAGGCGGCAACGGTGTGTTGCAGCACGCCGGCGGCCAAGCCGCGCCAACCGGCATGCGCGGCCGCCACAGCCGAGCCATCGGCAGCGGCCAGCAACACCGGCAGACAATCGGCTGTGCGCACCACGCAGACCACGCCTGTGCCAGCGGTAACGGCGGCGTCAGCGGTCCGGTCACCGGCTTGATCAAGATCGGCCACCGCCGTGCCGTGGACCTGCTGCAACCACTGCGGCGGCGACGGCAGCACGGCCCAATCAGGCTCGCTGGCCGAGCACAGCGTAGTCAGCGCCTGCACCCGCGGCGGCACCGGCCAGTCCGGCAACAGCACCGGCCCCAGACGCGCATCCGTCCAACTCGCGCTCATCACATCTCGTCGTCGCCGTCGCGCAGCACCGCGAGCAGCGCCAGCAGATCGGCCGGGGCCGGGGCTTGGATATCCACACGCTCGCCGGTGCCCGGGTGCAGAAACGCCAGACGCGTCGCATGCAGGGCCTGGCGCTTGAAGCCCGCCAAGGCTGCACGGACCTCGTCGCTGTCACCGGCGCGCAGCTGACGCCGTCCGCCATAGGCCTGATCGCCGACCAGCGGATGACCCACATGCGCCATGTGCACGCGGATCTGGTGCGTGCGACCGGTCTCTAAACTCACCCGCAGCAGCGTGTGGTTCTGAAAGCGTTCCACCAGCCGGAAGTGCGTCACCGCCGGCCGCCCATCGACGCGCACCGTCATCTTCAAACGGTCGGTGCGATGCCGGCCGATGGGGTGATCGATGGTGCCGCCGCCGGTTATGCGCCCGACCACCAGCGCCAGATAATCGCGGTGCACCGCATGAATGCGCAGCATCTCGACCAGCACCGCGTGCGCCTCGATGCTGCGCGCCACGACCAGCAGTCCGCTGGTGTCTTTGTCGATGCGATGCACGATGCCGGCGCGCGGCACGGTGCCAGCGCCGGGTCCCAGGCCAGCAGTGCGTTCTGCAGCGTGCGCGACGGATTGCCGGCCCCCGGGTGCACGACCAAGCCCACCGGTTTGTTGACCACCAGCAGGTGTTCATCCTGATAGCGGATATCGAGCGGGATGGACTGCGGCAGCACCGTCTCATCGGCCGGCACGCGGGCGCGCAGGTTGATGGTCTCGCCGCCATAGACCAGATCGCGGGGTCGCGCGGTCTTGCCGTCGAGCGTGACCTCCCCCTCGCGGATCCAGTTGGCCAGGCGCGAGCGTGAGTATTGCGGCAAGGCCAGCGCCAGCGCCGTGTCGAGCCGGGCGCCGGCGGGCGAGGCGGGCAATTGCAGTTGGTGTGTACGGAACTCGTCGGGCATCAGTGTGTCGCAGTGGTGGACGGGCGTTTCGTTATACTCTCTCGCCCCCCGTCACAGGATGCCAACACGATGAGCCTGACTGCGAACTTCAAAGCGCCGCGTGCAACTTGGCGCATGGTCACGCTGTCACTGGCCCTGGCGCTGCTGGCGGCCTGTTCCAGCGACGGCAACCGGCTGACCCGCCTGGCGCCCGATTCGCTGTATGAGCGCGCCAGCAAAGCCCTGAAAAGCGGCGACTACCAGGAGGCCATCCGCACCCTGGAGGCGCTGACGGCCCGTTATCCCTTTACCGATCAGGCGCGCCAAGCGCGTCTGGACATCATCTACGCCTATTACAAGAACCGCGAAAAAGAGTCGGCCATCGATGCGGCCGAAACTTTCATCCGCGAAAATCCGGCCCATCCGCGCGTGGACTACGCCTGGTACCTGAAGGGGCTGGTCGATTTTGAGCGCATGCCCTATAGCGTCGAGCGCTGGCTGGGCGTGGACCTCAGCGAGCGTCCACCCACCACCGCGCGCAAGTCATTTCAGGCCTTCAAGGTGGTGGTCGACTCTTACCCTAAGAGCGACTACGCCGCTGATTCACGCCGCCGCATGATCTATCTGCGTAACCGTCTGGCCGATTACGAACTGCAGATCGCCCGCTATTACGCGACGCGCGGCGCTTGGGTGGCTGCGGCGCAGCGCGCCGAGAAGTCTATCGAGCAGTACGACGGTGCGCCGTCCACGCGCGAAGCGCTGCAAATCATGATTCAGGCCTACCAGAGCCTGGGCTATGCCGAACTGGCCGCCAACACCGAAAAGGTCTATCACCAGAACTACCCCGACCAGCCGCTGCAGCAGGGTCGCTCGGGCAAGTGGTGGAAGCCTTGGCAGCGCGGCTGAACCGCGCCAACGCTTAGCGCCGGTAGCCGCTGGTAATCGGATAGCGCCAGTCGCGGCCGAATGCGCGGCGGCTGACGCGTATGCCCGGCGGGGCTTGGCGGCGCTTATATTCGTTGCGCTTGACCATATCGAGCACGCGTCCGACCACGGCGCGGTCAAACCCGCGCGCCACAATCTCATCGACCGACAGGTCATCTTCGATAAAGGCTTCGAGGATGGCATCCAGCACGGCGTAGTCGGGCAGCGAGTCGGTGTCTTTCTGGTCAGGGCGCAATTCCGCGGTGGGTTCGCGCTCGATAACGCGCTGCGGAATGACGTCTGCGCCCTCATGTTCGTTACGCTCGCGACCCAACTGATTGCGATAGCGTGACAAGCGATAGACCAGCAACTTGCTGCAGTCTTTGATGGGCGCGAAGCCACCATTCATGTCGCCATACAGCGTGGCATAACCGACTGCCATTTCGCTCTTGTTGCCGGTGGTGAGCAGCATGCGGCCGGTCTTGTTGGAGATCGCCATCAGCAACACGCCCCGGCAGCGCGCCTGAATGTTCTCTTCGGTGGTATCGGGTTTGCGGCCGGCAAACTGCTCTTCCAGGGCCGCCAGCGTCGCCGCAAACATGCCCTCGATCGTGATCACGCTGTAATCGACACCGAGGGTGTGTGCCTGTTGCTGCGCATCATCGCGGCTCATCTGCGAGGTGTAGCGCGAGGGCATCATGACCACCTGCACACGCTCTGCACCCAAGGCATCGACTGCTATGGCCAGCGTCAGCGCCGAGTCGATGCCGCCGGACAAACCCATGACCACGCCGGGAAACTGGTGCTTGTTGACGTAGTCACGCACGCCCAGCACCAAGGCCCGATAGACGCTTTCTTCGGGCTCCAGTTCGGGGGCAATCTGCGGCTCGCCCCAGGCGCGCACGCTGACGCGTTGCCGCTCGTCGCGATAAAACTCGACGCAGCACAGCGACTCTTCAAAGGCGGTGGCACGCAGCACCAACTCACCCTCGCCGCTGAGCACCACCGAGCGGCCGTCGAAGACCAGCTCGTCCTGACCGCCCACCAGATTCAGATAGGCCAGCGGCAAGCCGACTTCGCGCACCCGCAAGCGCAGCACGCGTTCGCGCTCGCGTTGTTTGCGCTGCTCGTAGGGTGAGGCATTGATGACCAGCAACAGCTCGGCGCCGGCATCAAGGGCGGCCCGCGCCGGCTCGCTCTCCCAGATGTCCTCGCAGATCAAAAGGCCAACGCGCAGTCCGTTGAACTCGAACACCGTGGCGCCCGTGCCAGCACTGAAATAGCGTTTTTCGTCGAACACGCGGTAGTTGGGCAGGCAGCTCTTGCGATGATTGACCGCAGGCCCCTGCGGTCGCAGCAATACCGCCGAGTTGTAGATCTGCGGCGCGCCGGCTGAGCCCACATATTCGGGATAACCGACGACCACTGCCGGCAACTGGCTGCTGCCCGACACTTCGGCAGCCAAGGCCGCCACAGCGGCCTCGACTTGTGCGCGCAAACCGCGGTGGAACAGCAGGTCCTCGGGTGGATAGCCCGACAAGGTCAACTCGGGGAACAGCACCAGGTCTGCCCCCAAGGCGGCGGCGCGCCGGCCTTCGGCCAGCACCCGCGCCAGGTTGCCCTGCACGTCGCCGACCAGCAGGTCCAGCTGCGCCAGAGCAACCTTGAGCGTGCCGTCGCTCACGGCAGTCCGCGTGTCACTTCTTGCGCGCAGGCTGACGGCGAGCCGTCGACTTGGCCTTGGCCTTGTTCACGACTTTTTTGGCCGCTTTTTTGACCGCTTTTTTGGCGACTTTCTTGGCGGCCTTCTTGGCAACCTTCTTAGCCGCCTTTTTGGCAACCGGCTTACGCAGCGGCGGCTTGGCAGCCTTCTTGGCTACCTTTGTCGCAGCCTTCTTCGCAGCCTTTTTAGCGGCCTTTTTAGCGGCCTTCTTGGCCGCTTTTTTAGCCACTGGCGTACGCGGTGCGATCTGCGCAGCGGCTGCCACCTTGCGGGCGCGGCGCTTGAGCAGGTCGGCCATAGCGCCGCCCAACTCGGCCGGCGACTTGACGGTGCGGACACCGGCCGCCTCGAGTGCCTTGTACTTATCGGCTGCTGTGCCCTTGCCACCGGCCACGACGGCGCCGGCATGGCCCATGCGCTTGCCCGGCGGTGCGGTCACACCGGCGATGTAGGCGACCACCGGCTTGGAGACAAACTTGGCGATGTGGGCTGCCGCAGCTTCTTCGTCGCTGCCGCCGATCTCACCGACCATGATGATGCCTTCGGTCTGCGGGTCACGCTCGAACAGCTCGATGACATCGATGAAGTTCATGCCGCGCACCGGGTCGCCGCCGATGCCCACGCAGGTGCTCTGACCCAGGCCGTTCTGTGTGGTCTGGTGCACGGTCTCATAGGTGAGCGTGCCCGAACGCGAGACGATGCCGATGCAGCCCTTCTGATGGATGAAGCCCGGCATGATGCCGATCTTGCATTCGTCGGGCGTGATGATGCCCGGGCAGTTGGGTCCGATCAGGCGTGTGCCTGAACCGGCCAGCGCCGCTTTGACGCGGATCATATCGTTGACCGGTATGCCTTCGGTGATGCAGACCACCAGCTCGATGCCCGCATCGGCGGCCTCGAGGATGGCGTCAGCCGCAGCGATAGCCGGCACATAGATCATGCTGGTGGTGGCGCCAGTCTCACGCACGGCATCGCGCGCGGTGTCGAACACCGGCAGATCCAGGTGCGTCGTGCCGCCGCCGCCCGGCTTAACGCCGCCGACTACGCGTGTGCCGTAAGCGATGCACTGCTGTGAATGAAAGGTGCCCTGCTTGCCGGTGAAGCCTTGGACGATGACCTTGGTGCGCTTGTTTACAAGAATGCTCATGGGGGATATCCGTGTGTCTTACTTGGCAGCTGCGGCAGCGACAACTTTGCGCGCCGCATCGGTGAGGCCTACGGCCGGAATCAGCGCCAGACCGCTGTCTTTCAGCATCTGCTGAGCCTGCACAGCATTGGTGCCCTCAAGGCGCACCACCACCGGCACCGACACGCCGACCTTCTGGAAGGCGGTGATCACCGCTTGCGCAACGGTGTCGCAGCGCACGATGCCGCCGAACACATTGACCAGAATGGCCTTGACGTCGGGGTTGGACAGGATGAGTTCGAACGCTGCAATGCCGCGCTCGACCGTCACACCGCCGCCCACGTCGAGGAAGTTGGCCGGCTTACCGCCGTGCAGCTTGATGACGTCCATGGTGGCCATGGCAAGGCCCGCGCCATTGACCATGCAGGCGATGTCGCCATCGAGCGACACATAGTTGAGGTCGTGGCGCGCAGCGCGCGCTTCCATCGGGTCTTCCTGAGATTCGTCCCGCAGCGCGACCAACTCGGGGTGGCGCATCAGCGCATTGGGGTCGATGCCGATCTTGGCATCGAGCGCCACAAGGTTGCCCTCTTTAGTGACGATCAGCGGATTGACCTCGACCAGACTGGCGTCGTTGTCTATGTAGAGTTTGTACAGCGCCTTGAGGATGGCGGTGAACTGCGCGATCTGGTTGCCGGCCAGCTTGAGGCCGAAAGCCAGATTGCGCGCCTGATAGGCCTCGAGGCCCACCGCCGGATGAATGGTTTCACTGAGGATCTGCTCGGGGTGGTGAGCCGCGACTTCTTCGATGTCCATGCCGCCGGCAGCCGAGGCCACCACCGCAATGCGGCCTTTTTCGCGGTTCAGCGTCAGGCTGAGATAGATCTCGCGTTCGATGCCCGAACCGCTTTCGACATACACCTGATGAATGGGCAGGCCGGCCGCACCGGTCTGCGGTGTGACCAGACGCTGGCCCAGCAAGTGGGCGGCAGCAGCGCCGACCTCTTCGACACTCTTGACGATCTTGACGCCGCCGGCCTTGCCGCGGCCGCCGGCATGGACCTGCGCCTTGACCACCCACACCGGGCCACCGAGGCGACCGGCAACATCTATGGCCTCTTGCGGCGTGGAGGCGGGCTCACCAGCGGGCACCGGAATGCCGTAGGCAGCGAAGATTTTTTTAGACTGGTATTCGTGCAGATTCATCGATGACCCTTGCGGTAGCGAAGTGTGGCGCGCCCTGTGGCGGCGATTTTCATCAGCAGCGTATTCTGGCCAATCAGCGCCGCAACCGCCACCAACATCGACAGCAGTCGTGATGCCGGTCGCGTTGGCCGCGAAAAGGCAGTGCTAAAGTCAGTGCGTCATGCAGTCACCCGCCATGCCCCAGCAAGCTCTGACGCTACGTGCACCAACCGACCTCACCTGGCGGGTAGTGGGCCTGGTCAACCTGTATCGCATCGTCATCGCGCTGGGATTCGGTGCGGTTGGACTGGTGCCGGCACTGCGCGTCAGCTTTGCCGTGCCCTCTGCCAACGTGCTGCTGCTGGCCGCAGGCGCCTATCTGGCCTGCGCCTTGATCATGGCGATACTACCCAAACGCGTCTGGTCCAATCTGCGGGCCCTGACACTGATCCATGCTGTTTTAGATTCGCTGGCTGTGGGTGCAACGCTGTGGGCGCTGGGTGGTGTCAACAGCGGCTTAGGCATCCTGCTGGTGTTGCCGGTAGGCGCCATGGCGCTGCTGGCCGAAGAGACCGACACCTATCTGTTGGCCGCTATCGCCACGTTGGCACTGCTGGCGCAGCAGATTCTGCGCGTGAACGTCAACAACGACTCCAGCAACAGCGACTGGCTGCTCAGCGGTGTGCTGGGCGGCGTGTTGTTCCTGGTGGCGATGTCCGTACGGCCCGTGGCCAAGCGACTGCGCGACAACGAGGCCTTGGTTAAGAGACAGGAAACAGACCTGCTTAACTTGGCGCAACTCTCACAGCATATCGTCACGCATCTGCGCGAAAGCATGCTGGTAATCGACGCGCAGCAGCGCATCCGGCTGATCAATGACTCCGCGGCGCAGGTGCTGGGGACACAAACCGCCGCCACCGGCTCGCTCTTGGCTGAGATATCACCCCGCTTAGCCGAGCTGCTGGCCGCTTGGCGCAGCAGTTCCGCCATCAACCCCGCCGGCGAAGGCACGCTGGCCGCCACCGACGGGGCACGCCTGCTGCTGCCGCGCTTTGCCCGTTTGAGCGCCGACGGCACTGAAGGCTTGGTGCTGATTTTTCTGGAAGACACCGGCCTATTGGCCGAGCAGGTGCAACAATCCAAGCTTGCTGCCCTCGGCCGCCTGTCAGCCAGCATCGCGCACGAGATCCGCAACCCCGTGGGTGCGATGAGTCATGCCGGCCAGTTGCTGGCCGAGTCGGCAACCCTGGATGGGGACGATAAGCGCCTGACGCAGATCATCCGCATCAACGCTGATCGCATCAGCCGGCTGATCGAAAACGTGCTGGAGTTCTCGCGCCGCGGCAGCAGCAAGCCCGAGCGGCTGCAATTGGCGCGCTGGTTGGTGCATTTCAGAAATGAGTTCGCCAGCACGGTCGAACTGACTGATGAACAACTGCAGATCGTGCCGCTGGGTCGGGAAGACAACAGCCCGGCGTTTGATGTGGAGGTGCGGGTAGACCCGGTGCAGCTGCAGCAGGTGGTGTGGAACCTGTGTCGCAACGCCATGACCCACGGCTGTGATGCCTCGGGTCAGGCGCACATCGAGCTGCGGTTCGGCCGTTTGGCCAGCAACGGACGACCCTATCTTGAAGTCGCCGACAACGGCCCCGGTGTCGCCACAGAAGACACCGAACGCATCTTTGAGCCGTTTTTTACTCGCGACCGTCGCGGTACCGGACTGGGGCTGTTTCTGGCCCGCGAATTGGCGCAGACCAATGGCGCAACGCTCTTGTATGAGAGACGGCCCAGCGGTGGCAGTCTGTTCCGGCTGGTGTTCAGCGACCCTGCTCGCTGGGTGATGTAAGGCATTTGCCTTTAAGCTTGCTGTTATGCCCATACCGCGCATCCTCATCGTTGACGACGAACCCGACCTGGTTGAACTGGTCGGACTCACCCTGACGCGCATGGGTCTGGCCCATGACCACGCCTATACGCTGGCCGCAGCCCACGAAAAGCTGCTGACGCAGCGTTTTGATTTGTGCCTGGCGGACATGCACCTGCCGGATGGCGATGGCCTGAGCCTTTTAGAGTGGACTCAAGAGCATTGCCCCAGTCTGCCGACCGCCATCATCACCGCACACGGCAACGTGGACACTGCCGTGCGCGCACTCAAGGCCGGCGCCTTCGATTTCATCGCCAAGCCGCTGGATCTGGGCGTGCTGCGACGCATGGTGCTGCGGGCATTAAAGCTGACCGAAGGCGGCAAAGAGTCTGGGCTTGCGCAACGCAGCCCGCGCCTGTTGGGTCGCGCACCACCCATGCTGGCGCTGCGCGAGATGATTGGCCGCGTCGCGCGCAGTCAGGCGCCGGTACACATCGCCGGCGAGTCCGGCACCGGCAAAGAGCTGGTCGCCCGTCTGATCCACCAGTCGGGCCCGCGCGCAGAGGGCCCGTTTGTGCCGGTCAACTGTGGCGCCATCCCGGCAGAGCTGATGGAAAGTGAGTTCTTCGGCCACAAGCGCGGCAGCTTTACCGGCGCGGTCTCCGACCACCGGGGCCTGCTGCAAAGCGCCGAAGGCGGCACCTTGTTTTTGGATGAAGTGGCCGATTTGCCGCTGCACATGCAGGTCAAACTGCTGCGTGTCATCCAGGAAAAAGCCGTGCGCCCGGTCGGCGAAACCGCCGAACAGGCCATCGACGTGCGGATTTTGTCGGCCACACACCGTGATTTGGCCGCCTTGATTGCCCAAGGCCGGTTTCGCGAAGACTTGTACTACCGCATCAACGTCATCGAACTGCGGGTACCCGCGCTGCGCGAACGCATCGGCGATATCGCGGAACTGGCGCAACACGTGCTGCAGCGCCTGGCCGCGCGCAGCCAGATCGCCGCGCCGCAACTGGCCCCCGAAGCCCTGCGCGTGCTGCAGGCTTATCC
>CAIVTJ010000106.1 GCA_903908825.1 uncultured Pseudomonadota bacterium
GACGGCACAGGCCAGGCCCAGCCACAGCAGCGGCAGGGTCAGGTTGTCGGGCAGCAGCTGGGTGTCCAGGTCGATGGTGGCCAGTGCGATCAGAAACCAGGTCAGCACCAGGCCCATGGCGGCGGCAGCGCCGTAGCCGAAGTGCCAAGCCACCAGGCCCGAGGCCACAGCGGTGAGGCCTTCGATGAGCGGGTAGCGTGCGCTGATGGCCGTGGCGCAACCGGCGCAGCGGCCGCGCAGCCACAGATAGCTGGCGATGGGAATGTTTTCGAGGGCCGTGATGGGTCGCTGGCAGGCCGGGCAGGCCGAGCGCGGCATGAACAGGTCATAGCGCGGCTGGGCTGCGGGCGGGTTGCCGGCTAGCAGCGCGCATTCGTTGCGCCATTGCCGCTCGAGCATCAGCGGCAGGCGGTGAATAAGCACATTGAGAAAGCTGCCTACCAGCAGTCCCAGCACGACACAGCAGGTGATGAACACCGGTGGTGAGCCGGTCAACAGCTCAAGCATGGGAACGGCGCACGCTAGACCGCCTGACCGAGCTTGAAGATGGGCAGGTACATGGCAATGACCAGACCGCCGACCACCACGCCCAGGATGGCCATGATCATCGGTTCGAGCAGCGAGGCCAGCGCATCGACGGCGTTGTCGACTTCGGCTTCATAAAAGTCTGCGACTTTGGCCGACATATTGTCGAGGGCGCCGGCTTCCTCGCCGACGCCGATCATCTGCACGACCATGTTGGGGAACAGACCGGTGTTGTCCATGGCGCGTTGCAAACGCTGACCGGTGGCCACCTCGTCGCGGATGCGCAGTGTGCCATCCCGGTAGACAATGTTGCCCGTGGCACCGGCCACGGACTCGAGCGCTTCGACCAGTGGCACACCCGCCGTAAACATGGTGGCCAGCGTGCGTGCATAGCGCGCCAGCGCTGCGTTGCGCAGTATCTTGCCGATGATGGGGATTTCTAGCGAATAACGGTCCAGGCGTTCGCGCAGTGCGGCAGAGCGCTTATAAAATGAGATCGCCCCGTAGGTGGCAGCGCCCAGGATCAGCCCCAAGGTGATGCCGTGGTGCTGCATGAAGCGCGACATATTGATGACCATCATCGTGAAAGCCGGCAGGTCCGCGCCGAAGCCCGCGAACAGGCTCTCAAATTGCGGGATGACATAGATGAGCAGGCCCACGGTGACCACCATCGCGACCACCAACACTGCGGCCGGGTAGGTCAGGGCCTTTTTGATCTTCTTCTTGAGGCTTTCGGTTTTCTCAAGATAGGTGGCGATTTTCTCGAGCAGCGAGTCGAGGGCACCGGCTTGTTCACCGGCACCCACCAGATTGACGTACAGATCGCTGAAGTGTTTGGGCCGGCGTTGCAGCGCCTCGCGCAGCGATGAGCCTGACTCGACATCGGATTTGATGTCGAGAATGAGTTGTTGCATGGCCGCCTTGTCGTGGCCGGCGCCGACGATCTCAAAGCCCTGCACCATGGGTATGCCGGCGGCCAGCATGGTGGCCAACTGCCGGCTGAACACAGCGATGTCCAGCGCATTGACCTTGCCGCCCCGACCGCGTGTGCTCTGGCGGCGCAAACGCGTGGGTGCGATGCCTTGGTTGCGCAGTTCGGCACGCAGCGCAACCTCGCTGGCGGCGACACTTTTGCCGGTGACATGACGGCCGCGCTTGTCTTTGCCTTCCCACAGGTAGGGAATGTCACGGCGCAGACCGCGGGCGGTGAGGGGTGTTGCCATGCGGTCGGGTTACTCGAGCGTGATGCTGTTGATTTCTTGCAGGCTGGTCAGGCCGGCACGGACTTTAGCCAGACCGGCGCGGCGCAAATCCCACACGCCGGCACGCGCTGCAGACTCGGCGATGTCGATGGCATTACCGCCGGCCATGATCAGCCGGCCGATCTCTTCGGTGACCGGCATGACCTGATAAATGCCGACGCGGCCCTTATAGCCTTCGGTGCAGTTGTTGCAGCCGCGTGGCGCAAAGACAGTGATGCCTGCAGCGATATCGTCGTCGTTAAAGCCTTCTTTGCGCAGCGCCGCTTCGGGCACATCGACCACGGTGCGGCAGTTGCCGCACAACCGCCGCGCCAGACGTTGCGCGATGATCAGGCTGATGGATGTGGCCAGCGCATAAGGCTTGACGCCCATGTCGATGAGACGCGTCAGCGTCTGCGGGGCATCGTTGGTATGCAGTGTAGACAACACCAAGTGGCCGGTCTGCGCAGCTTTGAGCGCGATCTCGGCGGTTTCCAGATCGCGGATTTCGCCGACCATGATGACGTCCGGATCCTGACGTAAGAAGGCCCGCAAGGCGGCAGCAAAGGTCAGGCCGACTTTGTTGTTGACGTTGACCTGGTTGACGCCCGGCAAGTTAATTTCGGCCGGGTCCTCGGCGGTGGAGATGTTGAGGTCTTCACGGTTGAGGATGCTCAGGCCGGTGTACAGCGACACGGTCTTACCCGAACCGGTGGGGCCGGTGACCACGATCATGCCTTGCGGCTTGGCCAGGTTGGCGAGATAGATTTCTTTCTGGAAGTTCTCGTAACCCAGCGCATCGATGCCCATGGTGGCTTGCGACTGGTCGAGGATACGCAGCACCAGCTTTTCGCCATATAGCGTGGGGCAGGGCTGACGCGAAAGTCGATAGAGCGCGACTTGGTCAGCTTGAGCTTGATACGCCCGTCTTGCGGCACACGCCGCTCGGCGATGTCCATGCGCGACATGACCTTGATGCGCGCGGCCAGCTTGCCGCCCAGTTGCACCGGCGGCTGCGAGACCTCGCGCAGCACACCGTCGATGCGCAGTCGCACCCGGTACATTTTCTCGAAGGGTTCGAAGTGAATATCGGAGGCGCCGCGACGGATGGCGTCGAGCATGATCTTGTTGATGAAGCGCACGATGGGCGCGTCTTCAACATCGTCTCGGGTAACGGTTTCGTTGGTGATCTCATCACCGGCCCCCACTTCGAGGGCATCGAGCTCCAGGCCTTCTTCCTCGTTGATGGCCGGCATCTGCGTGTCGGCCTGCTCGAGCATCCGGACCACGGCACGCTGCAGCTTGTCATCGTCGACCACCACCGCTTCGACGGTGAGGCCGGTCTGAAACTTGATTTCGTCCAGCGCTTGCAGGTTGGTCGGGTCGGCCACGCCCACGAACAAGCGCGTGCCGCGCTTGAACAGCGGCAATACGCGGTACTTGATCAACAGCTTGTCGTTGACCAGGCGGGTGACTTCCGGGTCCAGGGACAGCGCTTCGAGGTCCAGCAGCGGCACGCCGAACTCGGTCGAGGCGGCCATGGCGATGTCACGCGCCGTGGCAGCGCCGCTTTCGATCAGCAGGGTGACGAAACTGCCGCTGCCCTCACGCGCATTGCGTAGCGCCGCTTCGACGGCGGTCTCATCGGCCACGCGATCGGCAACCAGCCGCTGCGGCAAGCCATTGAGGCTGCCGCGGGCGGGGGCGATGCTGGCGAGAGAAGCTGATTCGTTCATAACGAGCGGTTAACTACCCAGGTTCGGCCAGTCAGTCTAGACCCGGCCGGGCGCAAAACAATTGTCATATCTTGCCCGATCGTCGCATAGCGCAAGGGTTGCGCGCGTGACCGGTCTCCCAATTGGGGGTTTGTCCGGCGGGCTTTTTCGTGATGCGTCAACAGTTGCAGGGCAAAAAAAAGCCCCCCGCACTGCGGGGGGCTTTAGGTGCCTGGCGCCTGGCGGTTAAGCCGGGTGCCTAGGGCTTAGCCGCGGCATTCGGCCGGGCGGTACTTCTGGTCCAAGGTGCCACCGCCGCCGGCTGCCGCAAAAGCAGTGACGCCGGTACCCGTAGCAGTGATGCCAGTGGCCATCGACTTGCTACCGCACTGCCAAGCGATATCGCCATTGGCGCTCAGGCCGGCGGTGAAGAACAGTGTCTTGGCCGAGATGGCAGAGTTCGACGACCCGCCGAAGGTGACGGTGACGAGATTGCCGGCCACAGCCACGCCGGTGACATATTTGCCGACGATGTTGGTTGCAGTGCCCACGCCGGCTGCGGTGTTGTCAGAGGGCCAGGCGCCGTTGCTGCCATAAGACTCGACCACCGCCGCCTTGGCGGCACTGGCCAGACTCAGGCCTTCGCTGACCTGGGCGCGGATGGTGTAGTCCTGATAAGCCGGGATGGCGACGGCGGCCAGAATGCCGACGATAGCGACGACGATCATCAGTTCGATAAGGGTGAAACCCTTTTGCATGGTGTTCATTAGCTCGAGCTCCTGAAAAACAGTTCTGAATCTAAACCTGGGCATTTGCCTGAGCTAACTAAAGCAATTGCCGTGCCACCGATGATTTTTAGTATAACCAACTGATTTAGCTAGGTATTACTTTCGCTTTACATAATCTGTGCGGATTATGTTCAGCGCTTTGGGCAAGCTTTGTCAGGGAGTGACATAAAAGGTCACTCTATGCCCAGCTTCTTGATCCGGTAGCGCAGGGCACGAAAGCTCATGCCCAGTTGTTTGGCGGCAGCCGTCTTGTTAAAGCGGTTTTGTTCCAGCGCCTTAATGATGGCGTTGCGTTCCAACACTTCCAGTTGATCGCCCAGGTCTGCGGTGTTGGCCTCTGGTGCTGTGATTAAGCCCGGCGCGCCGGCGGGGGCGGGTGCTGCGGTGTCGGGTCGCACGGCGCTGCGCAGTTGCAGGTCAGCGGCAGCAATCCATTCACCGGAGCACAGCGTCAGCGCCCGCTCCAGGACGTTTTCCAGTTCGCGCACGTTGCCCGGGAAGGGATAAGCCTGCAGCACGCGCAGGGCTTCGGGGGCCAGTTGCGGCGCGGCGATCTGGCTGCGCAAAGCCAGACGCTGCAACACATGTTGCGCCAGTTCAGCGATATCGCCGACGCGTTCGCGCAGCGCCGGCACCCGCAGTTCGATGACGTTGATGCGGTAGTACAAGTCTTCGCGAAACCGGCCTTGGGCAATCAAGGCGGCCAAATCACGGTGCGTGGCCGACAAAATCCGCACGTCTATGGGCTGTTCGGTGGTTTCGCCGACCGGGCGCACGGCTTTTTCTTGAATGACGCGCAGCAGTTTGACCTGCATGTGCAGCGGCAGTTCGGCCACTTCGTCCAGAAACAGCGTGCCGCCTTCGGCGCTTTGCAGCAGGCCACGCTGGTCGGACACCGCACCGGTAAAGCTGCCGCGCTTGTGGCCGAAGAACTCACTTTCCATCAGCTCGGCCGGGATGGCGCCGCAGTTGACCGGCACAAACGGGCCCTCTGCGCGCGGGCCTGACTGGTGTATGAGGCGGGCGACCAGCTCTTTGCCGGTGCCGGATTCGCCGGCGATGTGTACCGGCGCCTGGCTGCGCGCCACGCGGCCAATCATCTCGCGCAGTGCCAGCATGGGCGGTGCGCGACCCAGCAGGCGCGGGCTGCGTTGTGCAAGACCCGACTCTATGCCGCCTTCGGTCAGCTTCAGTGCCCGCAGCACCATGCGCCGCAGCACGCCCAGATCCAGCGGCTTGGCGATGAAATCGAAAGCGCCGGCCTTAAGCGCCCGTACCGCGGTATCGACGTTACCGTGCGCGGTGATGATGGCGGTCGGCAGGCTAGGGCAATGCTCTTGCGTCCACGCTAAAAGGCTCAGGCCATCACCGTCCGGCAGGTGCATGTCTGCCAGGCACAAATCAAAACGCTGCGTCAGCAGCTTTTCGTGCGCTGCGGCCAGCGTATAGGCGTGATCATGGGCCAGACCCATGCGCGTCAGTGTGAGTCCGACCAGTTCAACCAGGTCGGGTTCGTCGTCAACGATGAGGATGCGCGGTA
>CAIVTJ010000107.1 GCA_903908825.1 uncultured Pseudomonadota bacterium
GACATGCACGCAGCGAACTGGCAGCGCTGATCGCAACAGGCAAGCCATTCAACTTGACCATCCTCACCGTGGACACGCATGGCCCGAAAGGACTCATGAGCCAGGAATGCCACAAACGGGGTGCCCAAGACTTCAAGGACATTGTCCGTTGCACGGCCGGTCAGGTCGCTGAGTTTGTGCAATACATAGAGGCACAGGGTTGGCTGGACCGGGTTGCAGTTGTGGTACAGGGCGACCATATGGCCATGGAAAACCCCATCCATGACAGCTTGGAAGCCAGCCCGACACGAGACATCTTTAACCTGATGGTCACGCAACCGGTCGCGACACCGTCGACCGACACCGTGACCCACTTCGACCTGTATCCGACCCTGCTTGAACTCGCAGGTCTCAGGCCGCAAAACGGGCGCATGGGACTGGGCTGGTGCGCCTTGCAGTCGTGTCAGGCAGCAACAGCACCGGGGCAGCGGATTGCGGATTTTAAAGCAGGCATCCTCAACCGCAGCCCGATTTATGAACAGCTCTGGTTACCCTGAGCCGACCGGGCGCCTAGAACAAACCCGAAGCGATGTTGATGGTCAGCGCAACCAGAGTGGTGTTGAAAAAGAACGCCAGTACGCAATGCACCAAGCCTATGCGCCGCATGCGCCGACCGGTGAAGCTGACATCAGCGGTCTGACCCGAGGTGCCGATGACGCAAGCGAAATACAAGAAATCGCCATAGTCCGGCAAATGCCCGCCGGGAAACTCCAGCCCACCATGGTCGCCGGACTGCACGGTGACGTAGTAGTCGTGAGCGTAGTGCTGCGCGAACATCACTTGCGTGAACGCCCACGATGTGGCGATGGTCATCCCTGCCAGTGCGATGTGCAGATAGCGCAATTGACCGGTGAGCTCTTTGACTACCGCCAGTTCGGCCACGATGGCACTGATGCACATCACGGCCGAAGTGACCACCAACAGCATGACCACGGTGCTGCCTTCATCATGCTGGAGTGCGCGCGTGCGCATGCGTTCATGGCTGGACCCGAACATCATTTGTAACGCCAGCAGTAGATACAGACTGGCGCCGGCGTTCCAGCCGATGATGGCGCGGGTGACGCCGTGCTGAACCAACGCGGTCGGCAATAAAAAGGCGGTGGCAAAACCTAAGGCCAGACTGCCCCACAAGCGCGGCCGGGCCAGGATCAGTCGCAGCCAGAGTGGTTTGTCGTGGTGGGGGTGGAGCTTCGAGGTAACCATAACCGGCATCTTACCGCCTGTTATGCCGGGCAACGCTAAGGCGATAAGGCAGGCATCAAGGGCGGCGACTCAAGCACTGCGTTGGCATCGGCCTGCAGGTCCCGGTTAGTCACCTCAAAGGGCGTGCGGGTGACATGCGTCTGGCCGGCTGAATCGGTACTGGTCACTTCCAAGAACAAGGGCACACCGCCGACCAACGACTCAGCGTTACCGCCCCCCAGTGCCTTCAGGGCGTCCGCCACGCTGATCGAAATCGGCGCACCGACATAGGCCTGCGACGCGCTAACTGGCATCTCAGGAAGTCCCATGCCTAACAATCGGGCTTTGGCACCCACCAGCATGAGGCCTTTGTTCAACAGCACATCGCTGGGATTAACCGTAAACGTCTGTGATTTACCGGCACCCACTTCCAGAGACACACCAACCAATCCCTGCATCTGTATCGCTGGATCGGCCAAGGCTTTGGGCATCTGAGGTTCTACAGAAGAGTCCGGCTCCGGGGCAGTCTGAGGCTCTGCCGGGTCCGATAACGGCGTGGTCTGCCAAGCGGGACGCACTGACAACTGACCCGGCTCATCAGTGTCAGCAGTGTGCAGCACCACGGCAGGACGGTCATACAAACTCAGATACAGACTCAAAGCCAGCAAGGCAATGGCCGTAATACCGCCCAAGGCAAGCATCTGTTGGCGACGGAACATAACACCAGATTGAACGATATACGGCGCGCAGAGTGTGTTGCAGATCACAAAACCACACAGCTTCACACCAATTTGAAGGTGACTCGCTCACAGTTGCCGCTATCGATACGCCCATCCAAAGGAACCCCGTGAAAGCTTCCACCTGCGCCATCGCTCTCATCTCAGCACTCAGCGGCGTCGCCCTCGCCGGCAGCCCGCCCCCGCAAAACAAATTGCCCGGTGGCATACGCGTGCCGTCAGTGACCAAACACGCGGTAGATCGGGTGTTGCCGGTTGATCAGGCCGCCGATGATCTGAACCCGGAGATTCGTGGTATCACCGCGCCTGCCGCAACCGGTGCTGCGGCAACCGCCTTACCCATGACTTTTCATGGCGGCAAGGTGCTGGCCGCCACAACTCAGGTGCGTTTGATTTTCGCAGGTCCGAACTGGGCCAACGCCACCTTTGCAGGCACCAAGATCAGTGGCCTGGCCAAGTTCTTTGGCAGCTATAGCAACTCGCCCTATGCCAAGACGGCCAGCGAATACACCGGCTCGAACGGCAAGGTCAGCGCGTTGATTGGCTATCAAGGCTATACCGCGCCCTCGACCAAGTCGGTCTCACTGGATGGTCGCAACATCAACAGTGTCGTCACCGCAGCCTGCACCGAATATCGCAGTGGCACATTCAAAGCCGACACTTCAGGCAACCAATACATTGTCGCCTATACCGATATGGCACGTCCCAGCACCGTGGGTTACTGCGGTTATCACACGGCAGCCAGCTGCTCGGGCCAGATCGTGCAAGTGGCCTTCCTGTGGAACCTGGATGGCGACGCCGGCTGCAGCGCGCAAGACACCACCACCGGCAACAGCCAAGGCCTGGCAGCGCTGGCCAATGTGACCGCGCATGAGGTTCAGGAAACGATCTCAGACCCGCTGCTCAACGCCTGGTATGACGCCACCAATGCTGAGAACGGTGACAAGTGCGCCTGGTCCTATGGCCACACCTCAATACTCTTCGGTGTCTCTAAGTTTAAGGTGCAGTCGGAGTGGAGCAACGCTGCCTATACCTCAGGCAAGGGCTACAAGAACCTGTCCGGTCAGGCAGGTTGCATCGACGGATACTGATCGCTTAAGTGAACCAGTCGAGCAGGCGGTCCAAGCCGCCTGTCTCGATAGCGATCATCGCCCGCTCCCGGACAGCGGGCTTGGCATGGTAGGCCACGGACAAGCCGCCTGCCGCTGCGCAAGCCTCCATCATCGGTAAGTCGTTCGCGCCGTCGCCTACGGCAATGGCCTGAGCAGGGCCTATGCCCAACTGCTGACAGGTCTGCAAGACCATGCGACGTTTCTCAGCGCCATCACAGATATCTCCCCAAGGCTGATCGACCAATAGACCGGTCAATAAGCCCTGCTGGATCTGCAGCACATTGCTGCGGATATGGGTGATGCCTAGATCTGCGGCGACGTTGTCGGCGAAATAGCTAAAACCACCGCTGACCAGCACCGTGGTCAAACCGGCGGAGTGACAGGCCTGTACCAGTTCGCGCGCGCCGGGATTCAGCCGCAACCGCTGCGCAAACACCTGAGCCAGTGCCGCTTCAGACAAGCCCTTGAGCAAGCCCACACGCCGTCGCAGGCTGTCTTTAAAGTCAGCGATCTCACCGCGCATAGTCGCTGCAGTGATGGCAGCGACCTCTGCCCGGCAACCGGCAACATCCGCCAGTTCATCGATACATTCGATGTTGATCAGCGTCGAATCCATATCGAACGCGATCAAGCGGTAATCGGTCAGCTGCAAGGGCTAGACCACGCGCACGCGGATGACGTGCTGCACTGCTGCAATGGCCACAGCCAACTCACTGCAATCGGTATTGGCCACATCGATAATGTTGATTGCCAAATCCCCGCGACTTTTGTTGACCATGTCGATGACATTGATCTGCCGCTCGGCCAACACGGAAAGCACATTACCCAACACGCCTGCGACGTTGTCGTTGCAGAACGTCAATCGACTGGTGCCGGGACTGCGGTCCATGTGGATGGACGGATAGTTAACCGAATTGGTGACGTTGCCGTTTTGCAGATAATCGACCAACTGATCAGCAGCCATGACCGCGCAGTTTTCTTCTGACTCTTCGGTACTGGCCCCGATGTGCGGCAGAGCGACGACCTTGGCATGGCCGATTAGAACCGGCTCCGGGAAGTCGCAGACATAGCGCGCCAGTGCGCCTGCATCCAAGGCGCGAGCCACTGCTGCTGCGTCAACCACGGACTCACGCGCGAAGTTCAGCAACACCGCGCTGGGCTTCATCAAGGCCAGCGTCGACTCATCGATCATGTGCTTCGTGGCCTCGATGGCCGGCACATGAAAGGTCACATAGTCCGAGCGCGATAACAGCGACTGCAGGTTCTCCATGCGCACGACATCATTAGACAAACGCCAGGCGGCATCGATAGACAAGGCCGGATCAAAACCGACCACCTTCATGCCCATGGCCAAAGCCATCTCGGCCACCATGCCACCGATCATGCCTAGGCCCACGATGCCCAGGGTCTTACCCTTGAGCTCGGTACCGGCAAAGCGCGACTTATCTTTCTCGATCTGCTGCGCCATGCCTGCAGCCTCTGCGTTGGCGTCCAGTGCAGCCACATAGCTTAGCGCTGGCAACACGCCACGGCAGGCCAGCAGCATGCCGGCCATCACCAGTTCTTTAACGGCATTGCCATTAGCACCGGGCGTATTAAAAACAACGATGCCGCGGCGACTGTAGTCACTCACCGGGATGTTATTAACACCGGCGCCTGCCCGCGCCACAGCCAGCAAGGTCTCGGGTACCGGCAGCTCCTGCAACTTCTGGCTGCGCAGCAAATACGCATCGGGATGGGCGATATCACTGCCCACTTCGTAGCTCTGGCGCGGAAAGCGCTCGAGGCCTTTGAGGGCAATCTGGTTATAGGTGCGAACTTTGTACATAAAAGTGTCTCAGGCAGAGGGAGTAAGGCAAACCTGCTGGTAAGCCCAAGCGAGCCAGGGCATCAAGGCCTGCAGGTCGGCGGTTTCAATGGTCGCACCACACCAGATGCGCAGACCTGCCGGCGCATCCTTATAAGCACCGATGTCATGGGCAACGCCCTCTGCAGCCAGCATTTTGACGATGCGCTTGACCTGATCCTCAGCCAGGGCAAGGCTCAGGCAGACGCTGGTGCTCGATCGTGTTGCCGGTTCTGCAGCCAGAAAGCTGATCCAGTCGTTGGCGGCTACAAAATCGGCGATGACTTGCAGGTTGGCCTCGCAACGCGCAATGGTGGCCTGCACGCCGCCCAGCCCATCGACCCACTGCAAAGCATCGAGGTAATCGGCCACACACAACATGGATGGCGTGTTGATGGTCTCGCCGCGGAACAGGCCCTCGTTGAGCTTGCCGCCGGACTTCATCCGAAACACTTTAGGCATAGGCCACGGCGGGTCATAAGACTCGAGCCGTTGCACTGCGCGCGGACTCAAAATAAGCATGCCGTGCGCGCCCTCACCGCCCAGTACCTTTTGCCAGGAATAGGTGACCACATCGAGCTTGTCCCAAGGCATCTCCATGGCGAACACCGCAGACGTGGCATCACACAAGGTCAAGCCTTGTCGATCGGCCGGTATCCAATCGCCGTCAGGCACCTTGACGCCCGAGGTCGTACCGTTCCAGACAAACACCACATCGTGTTCAAAATTGACTGCGCTCAAGTCGGGCAACAGACCGTAGTCCGCCTTGATGACGCTGACTTCAGGTAAGCGCAGCTGCTTGACGATATCGGTGACCCAACCGGCGCTGAAGGATTCCCAGGCGAGCACATCGACGCCACGCGAACCCAGCAAGGACCACATGGCCATCTCGATGGCACCGGTGTCTGAACCAGGCACAACGGCTACGCGATAGCCTTCGGGCAAGCGCAACAAGCGCGCAGTTTCGCTGCACGCCAAGGACAGCGCCTGCTTGCCAAGGGCGCTGCGGTGCGAACGGCCGAGCAGGTCCAGCTGCAGACGGGAGACGTCATAGCCGGGCCGCTTGGAACAAGGGCCTGACGAAAAGTTAGCGTTAGACGGTTTGATCAGGGGGCGCATTCGTCAACCTCAAGCGAAGAGGCTGACGATTGTGCCACTCAATTATTAAGCGTGCCCGTCGGCAATCACTCAACTTCAAAGGCCAACAAGGCGTTACCCGTCAGGCCACCCACCACGCCGAAGCCGGAGCCGACAAACACGCGGCCACCGGCCACCACGGCGCCGCCGGAGCTGATCGACCCGCCCTGAGTCGGCACACGATTGACGGCATCGAAGGAGCGATGCGTGTCGTACTGCCAGAGGCTGCTGCCATCGTTGGTCGACAGCGCATGCAACGTGCCTTCGGCGCTGCCGATAAACACCACGCCGGGGATGGCAGTGGCCGCGGCCGCGTTACCGGCCTTGGCACCGGGTGGCAACTGGAAGCTACGCAACCAGACGCGCTCTCCATCGGCGATGCGGATGGCAGCCACGCCACCGCGAGTCAGCCCGAAATAAGCCACTTCGCTGCCGAAGGCCCCGCCCCACAGCACGCCGTTTGAAGGTGCGGCCAGACCGGTCCGGCTGCCGACAGCGTTTTCACCGGCCACTGCACCGGTTAAGTTCTTACGCCACAACAAGGCACCGTCGTGGTCAGGGTCTAACGCCAGAATGTCGCCGGGCTTGGTGGCGACGTAAATCACATCATGGCCGTCGACCTTGCGCAGCACCACCGATGCCGGAATGTCGTAATCGGGACCTTGGTTCTTAGGGCAGTTGTTAACCGGTTCACTGACGGGGCAGCCCACCAGAAACGAATCGTTGCGGAACACCTGATAGGACCAGGCGACCTTGCCCGTATCCATGTCGACAGCCATCACCGCATCTGAAGTCGGAGCTGCCGGGAAGGTGCTGGCATCACCGGTACCAAAGTAGACGCGGCGGCGGGCCACATCGACTGTGGGCGTGTTCCATACCGGGGCACCGGCAGGGCCATATAGCATGGTGCCAGCGGGATTCGGACCCAAGGGCTTAGCACCGTCGGGTATGACCAGATTGCGCCAGCGAAGCTTGCCGGTATTGGCATTGAGCGCCACCACCGCACCGATGGACTGACAGCACGGATAGTCTTTGGTCGATGCCGCAATGCCCTCCCACGAAGACACGGGCACATAGAGCCGGCCGTCCTGAAAGGCCGGTGCAGCCGTGATGCGGTTGGAGTAATGCTGTCCGACCTGACGGACCCACAGTTGCCGGCCGGTACGCGCATCCAACGCATAGACATTGGCCAGCAGATCACCGAAATAGACGGCCGTGGACACCCCTGCGACACCCTTGATGGGACCCAGCGTCATCGCATTGCGTACGCCGGCCTTGGCCTTGAAAGACCAATGCACGCAACCGGTCTTGGCATCCAAGGCATAGATATAGCCGGTGTCAGCGCCGACAAAGACACGCCCGGACACCACGGTGGGTTGGCTGTATGAAGAGCTGGAATTCGGCAGACCAAAGGCCCACTTGAGTTTCAGTCTTGGCACATCCGCGGCTGACAACTGTGCTTGTTCGGCCGGTTGAAAGCGTGAGTTGACCAGGTCCAAGCCCCAGCCGTTCCAATGCGGGCCGGCCGCGGTATCGATGGGTGAGTTGTCACGGGCACAGCGATTGGGCATGTGCTTGGCATCGCCGGCGACATCACTGCCCAAGGGCCTGCCAGCAAGCGAAGCAGACACCTTGCGACGCTGCGTGTCTGTCAGAGTGTCGCCCACCGTCTTCATCAGACCGGTGGTTAACGCGGTGAGAATGCGCTCCGGCGACATGCTGCGCAGCTGAGCCGGAGTAGGTGCGCGCTCAACCGCCGCGTTGCCGTGACAGGAAGTGCAGTTCTGCTGAAATACGATGAACCCTAGCTCTGTGTCATTGGTGGGTGATGGATCACCCGAGCCCATCTGTGCCGCCTGCGCAGCGCCGCTGC
>CAIVTJ010000108.1 GCA_903908825.1 uncultured Pseudomonadota bacterium
ACGCTTCTCGCCGCACAGCAGCGGTTGCGGCGGCATGTGCCACAGCAGTTTGCCGTCCGCCAGATTGAGGGCGTTCATGCCGCCCGGGTTGGGTGTCAGAAAGTCTGCCAGGCCAAAGTAAGCGCGCTGTCCGTCATAGGCACCGCCCCATTGGCCGCCCAAGCCGCTGCCTTCGCCGAACCTGGTCTGCCAGACGATGGCGCCGTCGTGGTCCGGGTCCAACGCATAGGCGATGGCGGATTTCTGCGGCAGCACCAGCAGGTCGCGGGCACCGGCGCGCACCAGCGCCGGCGTGGCTGAGAAGTCCATGTCGGGTCCCAAGGTTTCGGGGCAGGCCGGGTTGTCCGGGTTCTTGGCCTCGCAGCCCATGGCCCATTGGTCGGCCGGCAGCAGCTGCTTGAACCACACGACCTTGCCGGTGCGTTCATCAAACGCCACGACGCCATTGGTCATCTTTTGCGGCGGATCGGCATAGGCATTGCCGGTGGCGGCATACACACGATGACGCTTGGCATCGACCGACGGTGAGGACCAGATCGAACCGCCCGCCGGGCCGAACATCTGCACACCGGCTTTGTTGACGGCGCGCGGCTTGGGCTCATCGATGGTCCAGGTCTTCCACAGCACCGCGCCGGTGTTGGCATCGAGCGCCGACAGACTGCCGCGGAAGCTGCAGCACGGATAGTTGTCGCGGCTGCCGCGGCCTTCTTCGTTCAAGCCCTGCACCGGCACAAACACGCGACCGTCGTGCACGGCCAGTGCGCCGGTGATGGCCGCCGCGGTGTGTTCATCGACTTTGCGCGTCCAGATCAAAGCGCCGGTCTGTGCATCGACCGCATAGGCATTGGCACGCCCGTCACCGAAGTACACGGCCGGCGCGCTGCGGCCCTTAGCGATTTTGTACGAACCCACGGCCAGCGCCGTGCGCACGCCGGCGGCGGCTTTGTAGGTCCAATAGGTGCAGCCGCTGCGCGGGTCCAAGGCGTGAACCTCGCTGTTCTCGCTGGCGACAAACAAGCGACCGCCGGCATAGCTGGGCTGGGCGCGTGCCGAACCGACATTGGCATAGCCAAAAGCCCATTTGAGTTTGAGCTTGGGCAGGTCGGCAGCGGTCAGTTTGGCTGCTGCGGCCGGCTGAAAGCGCGTGCCGGCCACGCCATTGCCAAAGCTGCTCCACTGCGCGCCCTGGTTGATGTCGCTCATCGGCGTGTTGACCGCGCAGCGGTTGACCACTTGCGTGCCGCTGGCGGCCAGCGCCGCCGGATCGATGCGCTTGCCGGTGACGTATTCGGCGACCAGGCGCTTCTGCGCTTCGTTGAGCGCCAGACCCTGCGCCTGCATCTTGCCGTTGACCAAGGCGTTTACCACGGCTTCAGCGGTAAAACCGCGCAGTACCTCGCGCGTGGGCGCACGTTCGTTAGGCGTTCCGGCTGCTGCTGGCGCTGCGCCATGACAGGCGGCGCAGCTGCTCTGGAACAGGGTGTCTTCTTCGCTGCCCTGTGCAGCGGGCGCTGCGTTGGACAACAGCGACAGCAGCAGCGCTGCAGCAAACAATGATGCGAACTTCATGGCGCCCCCCGGCAAGTGAGTGGCCGGCAGTATAGCCGCAGCGACTGGCAGGCCGGCGCACAGCCCGTTAGGCTGCCTGCATGAACCACCTTGCTCTGCGTCTCGTAATGTCCGCTGTGCTGGTCACAGGTCTGTGCCTGCGCCCTCTGATGGCTGCCGATGACGCTGCGCTGGAGCAGCGCGTCAACACACTGCTGGCGCAGCTGACGCTGCCGGAAAAGCTGCGCTTGATGGGCGGTGGCTCCACGTTCGGCACGGCCGCCATCGCCCGGCTGGGCATCCCGGCTCTAAACCTGGCCGACGGCCCCAATGGCTTGCGGTCCAATAACGACGAGGTGGCCACGGTGTTCCCCAGTGGCGCGGCGCTGGCGGCCACCTTCAACCCGCAACTGGTGCAGGCCGTGGGCGCAGTCATCGGTGCGGAGGCTCGCGCGCTGGGCGTGCACGTGCTGCTGGGTCCCAACGTCAACATTCAGCGCACGCCGCTGTCGGGCCGGCACTTCGAGTCCTATTCCGAAGACCCTTATCTGGCCGGACGCATCGGTGTGGGCTTTGTCAGCGGCGTGCAGTCGCAGGGCGTGGGCACATCGCCCAAACATTTTGTCGGCAACGAGCAAGAGCTCGAACGCTTACGCAGCAATTCGCTGATCGACGAGCGCACGCTGCGCGAGATCTATCTTGCGCCGTTCGAAACCATCGTCCGTGAGGCCCGGCCATGGACCGTCATGGCCTCGTACAACAAGCTCAACGGCGTCTACATGACCGAGAACGCCGCCTTGCTGCGCGATGTGCTTAAGGGTCAGTGGGGCTTTGATGGCGTGTTGATGTCGGACTGGGGCGCTGTGCATGCCGCAGCGCCTGCGGCCAATGGCGGCACAGATCTTGAGATGCCCGGTCCGCCGCGCAACTATGGCGCGTCACTGACCGACGCTGTGCGCAACTGGCAGGTCGAGCCGTCAGTGGTCGATGAGGCTGCGCGTCGCATGCTGCGTCTGGTGTTGCGCAGCGGCGCGATGGACGCGCCCGCCAGTACGCCGCTGATGCCGGGACGGGGTGATGCGCACAGCGAGGCGCACGCGGCTGTGGCCCGTCAGGCTGCTGCTGAAGCCATCACGCTGCTGCGCAACGAAGGCGGTCTGCTGCCCTTGCAGCGGCAGTCGCTGCGCAGCGTGGCGGTGATCGGCCCCAATGCCGACGTGCCGCTGCTGCAGGGTGGCGGCAGTGCGTCGGTGGTGCCGTCGCTGCAGACCACGCCCTTGCAGGCCTTACGCACGGCCTTGGGTGCCGGTGTGCAGGTGATCAGCGCGCAAGGCGTAGACAACGATCGCGTACCGCCGCCGGCCGATTACCGCTTACTCAGTGTCGATAAGTCCCGTGCGCAAGCGGGCTTGCAGGCGACTTACTTTGAGGGCGACAAGCTGTCGGGTAAGCCGGCCTATAGCGCCGTTGAGACTTACTTTGAAAAAACCATGTTCGCCTTATCGCTGCCGCAGGTGGCAGGTCTGTGGGAAGGCTGGCTGTGGCCCGAGCGTGATGGCGAACATCAGTTCAGGTTGGCGGTGCGCGGCAAGGCCACGCTGACTGTGGACGGCAAGCAGCTCATTGGTGAGCAGGCCGGTACGCCCTTGCCGGCCGAGTCCGACTTTCAGGACGCAGGTAAGGTCGCAAGCCTGAGTCTGCGACGCGGCCAAGCCTATCGTGTGCGCATCGAATACATCAGCGAACGCACGGGCTTTCATCAGATGCACTTCGGCATCCGTCAGCCGTCGCCGGACTTTACCGGGGCGGTGCGCGCCGCACGTGCAGCCGATGTTGCGGTGGTGTTCGTGGGCGTGTCGCGAACTTCAGAGTCTGAAGGACGCGATCGCAGTTCCTTGAGCTTGCTCGGCCGGCAGGATGATCTGGTTGAAGCGGTGTTAGCGGCGAACCCGCGCACCATCGTTGTACTCAATAACGGCGCACCGCTGGACCTGCCTTGGGCAGAACGTGTGCCGGCGATCGTCGAGGCTTGGTTGCCCGGTCAGCAGGGCGCCAATGCTTTAGCGCAGGTGTTGTTGGGTGATATCGATCCGTCGGGACGTCTGCCGTTCACGTTCCCGCGCCGCCTCGCGGATAACCCCACGCACCTGTATTACGGCGGTGGCCGTGAGGCTGCCTATGGTGAGGGCGTGTTCGTCGGCTATCGCTATTACCAGCAGCGGCAGCTGGCTCCGTTGTATCCGTTTGGGTTTGGCTTGTCGTATACGCGCTTTGCCTACAGCAATCTGCAGGCGCCGCAGCGCAATACCCAGGGGCAGTACGAGCTCAGCGTCGAGGTGCGCAATGTCGGGCCGCGGGCCGGCAGCGAAGTGGTGCAGCTGTATGTCAGCGACGCCGCGACGCGCGTGGTGGTGCGTCCGCCGCAGGAGCTCAAGGGGTTTAGCAAAGTGCAGCTGGCGCCGGGTCAGCAAACCACGGTGCACTTTGTGTTGAGCCCCCGTGATCTGTCGTACTACGACACGGTGACCCGGGGCTGGGTGATGACGCCGGGCACGCATGGCATTGCGGTGGGTTCGTCATCCGCGGAATTGGCCTTGCAACAGTCTTTTGAGGTGTCTGCTGCGCAACAGTAGACATAAAATTGGCCTATTCACCAAAATTCACTCCACGGTGTGGAGTAAATGTGACCCTTGTCCGGTCAGACGCTGCCTGAGGGTCTAGTCTGAATTCACGCGGGCGCAGATCCGTGATGCATTGTGCGGTCCGGTTCAGGAGTCGAGATGGCGTGGATGCCGACACGGGTTGAGGAGTTACGGGTAGGCCATTACCTGCGGATCGGCCATGCGTGGTTTGATCATCCGTTCCTGGTTAACACGCTCACCGTCAGCTCGTTGCGCGAAATCGGCGTCATCCGTGAAGCCGGCATCAAGCGTCTGTTCATCGATCCCGAACGCTCACATGCCAGCGTTTTAAGTCCCTCTGCCCGCGATGCGGGCTTGCCGCCGCTGCACGATACGCCGGCCCAACTACGCAGTGAGATCGAGGCTGAGGCGGCGCGACTGCAACAGGTCAAAGCCCAGCATGTCGAGCAGGTCGGTCAGAGCCGCCGCGATGCGCTGGAAGTGGCCAAGGTTTACCAGCGCTGCACGCGTGATGCGGGCTTGGCGTTGTCGATGGTCATGGCGGGCTTTCCGCAGGCCTCTGTGCAGATCGATAAATTGCTGCGCAATCTGGTCTCACCCGCACAGGGTGTCGATAACCCGCTTGCACTGGCCCGTGGCACGCCCCCGGTCGATGCTCAGCAGCGTCATGCGCTGCAAGCCATCGATGCTGTGGCCATAGCCGCCATGATGGCGCGCAAGCTGGGCTTCAGCGATGACGAAACCAATGATCTGACCCAGGCCACACTGCTGCATGGCGTGGGTCTGCTCAAGCTGCCGGCCAACCTGCGGCAGGAAGCTGGCCTGACCCGCGCCGCTGAAGTGCAGGCGTACCGCAAATATCCGGTTACCGGCGCCGAAATGATCGCCGCCTGCCCCGGCCTGTCACCGGCGGTGGGCGAGATCATCGCGCATCATCGCGAGCGCTTGGATGGCACGGGTTTCCCAAGCAACAAGGTTGCCAAAGACGTGCCGCTGCCGGCGCGCATCGTGGGCATCATCAGCGAATACGTGAATATGACTACGCGCGGCGCGTCGGTTATTCCGACTGTGGCCTTAGCCAGCCTGTACCGCTCGCAGCGCGAGGCCTTTGGTGCTGACGTTATCGAACCGTTTGTGGCGGCCTTGACGGTGTATCCGCCGGGTTCTTATGTGGCGCTGTCCGATGGCGCCATCGGTCGCGTGTTGCGCGTCAATGCAGCCGAGCGACTGCGGCCGACCGTGATGGTGTTTGATGCCAATCTGACGCCTGAAGAGGCCGACATCGTCGACTTGTCACAGGTACGCGACTTGTCGGTGACTTCAGCGCTGGACCCGCGCGCTCAGCAGGCCAATCTGGTCGAGTTCCTGGGCGGTCGCGCCTGGCCGGGTCTGGTGTTGTCTGCCCCCGCCATGGCCGCTGTGGCCGCACCGCTGCAAAACGCGACGCTGCTGAGCTTGGATGAGCACCAGAAGAACGCGGCCGCCTGACGCCTTAGCGTTCGCCGCCGGCCACGTCGCGGGCCCGGCTCGATAGTCCGTCTTCCCAGCTGCTCCAGCCCGAATTCATGCCGTAAGGCACTCGCTCCATCGTGGCCTGTATCTGGTGGATCAGCCCTTTGCGTATCTGAAACGCTTCGGCGATCTGCCAGGTCCAGGGTTGGCGCGGCCCTGCGCTGACAGTGCGGCCGCCGGGTGTCTGAAAGGTGCGCGTGTTGCCGGCCGAGTGATCGAAGAACGCGAACACGAACACCAGTCCGCGCTCGGGATCTACGGCCACATAGCGCCGGTCGCGGATGCGGGTGACGAAGTGCAGCAAGCCCGACTCAAACTGCTCGCGGCAGCCCCACTGGCCAGAGTACTTTTCAGCTGTCTTGGGGTCGGGACGCGTTTCGCCGGCCGGTGTGGGCGCGTTGGTGCTGTTGTTGCCGTTCTCAATGCGATGGCAGTCATCGCTAAACGGGTACACACCCTTGCCATCGTTGCCGGCCATGCCGGTGAAATACAGGTCGGCAATACGCAGCAGCTCTTTGCGCGACATACGCTCGGATACAGGCACGGTCTCGGTCCAGCGGTAGCCGATCTTGTCAAAGCCCTCGGACGACTTCTCGTTGCGCTGCAAAAACACTTCGGCAGTGGGGATGCGGCCGTTTTTCACGGTGAGGTGTACGGCGATGACCGCCGGAATGTCGTCTTCACGCACGCTGCCAAAGAAGGCCACGTGACCGGTGGCTTCGTCAGCCACCACCATGCGCCAGCCGCCGCGGGCGGTCAGCGTGCGCCAGATGCCATCGCCCAGTAGCAACTTCACACCGTTCTCGGTGTATTTGACGTCGCGCTCGAACGGTACTTTGCCCGGTTCATGCGCAATGGCCGCATCCAGAAAGCGATCGACGTGCGCTTCCAGGCAAGCGCGGTCGCAGGCTGCGGCGGCGGTCGCTGTCGTGCTGGTGGCTAGGGTTGCCAAGGCCAGCGCCAGTACGGCAAGCCAGCTAAGTCGTGAGCATTGAGTGCGGTGTGTCATGTCGAGCCCCCGGTTGTTATGCGTTGAGCATAGCTGCGTTAGCATGCCGGCATGAAAAACCCGCGCACCGGTCGCACCGTCGCCAAAGCTGATCTGCCCACAAAGGTGTGCGCCGCCTGCGGCCGCCCCTTTGTCTGGCGACGCAAGTGGCAGTCCTGCTGGGATCAGGTGCGCTATTGCTCAGACCGCTGCCGGGCGGGTCGATGAGCGGTACGCTGCGTCTGGTGCTGGGCGATCAACTCTCGCCCGGTTTGTCGGCACTGCAAGATTTCGACGCTGATCATGACGTGGTACTGATGGCCGAGGTACAGGCCGAAGGCCGCTATGTGCCGCACCACCCGCAAAAGATCGTGCTGGTCTTATCAGCCATGCGCCACTTCGCTGCGCAGCTGCGTGCACGCGGCCTGCAGGTGGATTACATCGAGCTCGATGCAGCAGGCAACAGCGGTACGCTGTCCGGCGAGTTGCGGCGTGCGCTGCAGCGGCACAACCCCAAGCAAGTGGTGATCACCGAGCCGGGTGAATGGCGCGTGTTGCAGCTGCTGCGGGACTGGGCCGCCACCGCATCGGTTCCGGTGCAATGGCGCGAGGACGATCGCTTTTTGTGCAGCCGCGAACGCTTTGCGTCTTGGCTCAAAGGGCGCAAGGCGCCGCGCATGGAGCATTTTTATCGAGACATGCGCCGTCATACCGGTTGGCTGATGCACGAGGGTGAGCCCGAGGGCGGCGAATGGAATTACGACGCCGATAATCGCGAGCCTTTGCCTGCCAGTCAGCCGCTACCGGTGCGTGAGCGCTATGCGCCCGATGTTGTCACGCAGCAAGTCATGGCCTTGGTACGTGGGCAGTTTGCCGATCACTTCGGAGACATCGAAGGCTTTGGCTGGCCGGTGACGCGCGAGCAGGCCCTAGAGGCTCTGCAACATTTTGTGACCCGGGCGCTGCCGCGCTATGGCGACTATCAGGATGCGATGCGCAGCGGTGAGCCGTGGCTGTTCCATTCGCTGCTGTCGACCAGTTTGAACATCGGGCTGCTGCTACCACGCGAGGTATGCGAGGCAGCTATCGCGCAGTGGCGCAGCGGCGCCGCACCGCTCAATGCCGTCGAGGGTTTTGTGCGACAGATACTGGGCTGGCGCGAGTATGTCCGCGGCTTGTATTGGGCCTGGATGCCCGGCTATGCGGACAGCAACCATCTGAACGCGCAGCGGCCCTTGCCGGCGTTCTTCTGGACCGGCAACACATCGCTGCGGTGTCTGTCGCAGGTCATAGCCGAAACACGCCGCAACGCCTATGCGCATCACATCCAGCGGCTGATGATCACCGGCAACTTTGCGTTGCTCGCAGGCCTTGCACCGGCGGCAGTAGAGCAGTGGTATCTGGCGGTGTATGCCGATGCCTTTGAATGGGTCGAACTGCCCAACACCCACGGCATGGTGTTGCATGCCGATGGCGGGCTGCTGGCGTCCAAGCCTTATGCGGCATCCGGTGCATACATCAGCCGCATGTCGGACTACTGCAAGGGCTGTGCATACAGCCCCAAACTTAAGACCGGTGCCAAGGCCTGCCCGTTTAATTATCTGTACTGGGATTTTCTGCTGCGCAACCGCGAAAAGTTGGCCGGCAATGTCCGGCTGGCCATGCCTTATCGTTCCTTACAAAACATGGATGCGGCCCGGCTGACGCAGATCCGCGAGGATGCGCAGCGGTTTTTGAGCTCGCTGGATGCCTGACCGCCGCTGCGCGTCGCGCTACACTCGAGGAACAAAATGAGGGGGATCGACAGCATGCGCATCAAGAGCGGCCTTGCGGCCATGGCTTTGGCACTGGGATTGGCATCTATGGCAGCGGTATCTACCGCAGTGGCACAAGACGCCATGCCCAACTTCGGTGGCGGCAGCGGTCCGGCCGACCCCAATCATCCCGGTAAGAAGATTTACGACGAGCGCTGCGGGGCCTGTCACGACAAGCCCACCGAGATGCGCGCTGTGCCGTTTGCGGCGCTGCGCGCCATGCGCCACGGCACCATTCACTTTGCGCTGACGCAGGGCAAGATGAAGCAGCAGGCCACGGGCCTGTCCGAGCAACAGATCGGCACGCTGATCGACTTTGTGGTCGGCCGCCAGGTTCTCGACGATGCCTGGATCAAGCGCATGCAGTGCGGCCCCGAGCGCAAGCTCGATCTCAAGGCGCAAGTCAAGGTCAACGGCTTTGGCTTTGATGCGCGCAACACGCGTTCACTCACACGCCAGCAGTCAGGCTTGGCCACAGCCGACTTCAAAGAGCTGGAGCTGGCTTGGGCGCTGGCTTTCCCCGGTGCCACAACCATGCGCTCGCAGCCGGCCGTCATCGGCAATGTGCTGTTCCTGCCGGTGGGTGACAACGGTCGTTTGTTCGCTTTAGATGTGGGTGGTGACACGCCGTGCATCCACTGGACCTATACCAGTGATGTGCCGCTGCGTTCGGGTGTCAGCATCGGAAAGATGCCCGGCACTGGACGCAGTGTGCTGGTGTTCAACGATGTGGCCACGCGCATTCAGTTGCTCGATGCGGCCAACGGCAAGCTGTTGTGGAAGACGCAGATCGGCCTTACCAATCTGTCTAATGCCACCGGCACGCCCATCATTCATGGTGACCGGGTGTTTGCGCCGCTGTCGGCTTCCGAGCTGAACTTCGGTGGTGATGACAAACACCTGTGCTGCACCACACACGGTGCGTTCTATGCGCTGGACCTGCGCACCGGTCGCAAGCTGTGGACCTATCACACCATGGAAGACGCCAAGCCCGTACGCGACCGCGGCGACGGTCAGATGATGTGGGGCCCGTCCGGTGCACCCATCTGGAACTCCCCTTTGCTGGATGCCAAGCGCGGGCTCATCTATGTGGGTACGGGTGAAGCCACCTCGGCACCTATCGCACCCACGACCGATGCCGTGCTGGCGCTGGACATGAAGACCGGCAAGCTGCGTTGGCGCTATCAGGCCACGCCTGACGATTTATTCCTGACCGCCTGTATGCGCCGACCCAACGGGCTCAACTGCCCCAAAGAAGGCCGCATGCTCGACCATGACTTCGGCGCCACGTTCATCCTGGCGCAGCGTGCCGATGGCAGTGACCTGCTGCTCGCTGGCCAGAAGTCCGGCATGTTGTGGGCCATCAACCCCGACACCGGCAAGCTGGTGTGGAACCGCGAGTTCGGTAAGGGCTCGCCGGTCGGTGGCATTCACTGGGGTATGACCTATGACGGCACATCGGTCTATGTGCCCATCCACAGCTTTCCGGGGCCCGATGGTGTGGACCCCAACCAGACGCCAGGTCTGCATGCGGTGCGCGTGGAAGACGGCCAGGTGCGCTGGTCCTATGAGTCCAAGCCCGAGTGCGGTGGCGACAGGTCCAAGCGGGTTCCTAACTGCCGCAACATCGGCTTGACCGGTGCGGCCACGCTGATCGATGGCGCAGTGGTTGAAGGCAGCGCCGATGGTTTGCTGCGCGCTTTTGACGCCGCCACCGGTGAAGTGCTGTTCCAGTACGACACGGCCCACACCTATGACGGCATCAATGGCATCGCCGGCAAAGGCGGTGGCATCGACAACGCGTCTATTGTGGCGACCAATGGCCTGGTTTTTGTTAACTCGGGCTATGGCTTGATGGGCGGACAGGGCGCCGGCAACGTGTTTTTGGCCTTTCGCCGCAAGACGGCGCACTGACAGCAGCGGCTTTTAAACATATAGCGCGAGCACGTTCATCGTCCCCCTAAAGTTCTTCAAGTGGCTGTCGTTAACAGGATGACAGCCACGGACAGGACATGACGATGAACATCGCAGCCAGTACCAAGTCGACCAACACACCGGTTGGCACTCCGGACATCAGCCAGTTGGCCATGCGTATGGCCAACGGCTTCATGAATAACTTTGATGCCAATCAGGATGGCGCCCTGAGCAAAGACGAGTTCGTCAAAGGCATGACGACCAAAGGCATCTCGGCCGATGCCGCAACAGCTCAGTATTACAAGATCGACACCAAAGGCAGCGGCCAGATCACCAAGCAAGACCTGCAAGCGGCTATCAAGAACGGCGCTTTTGCCGGTGGCGCGCGCAGTGGGCGTGGTGGTGGTGGTGGCGGAGCGCGTGTGCAGGCCCCGGCAGCCAACGACAACGATTCGGATGAAGCTGTGGCCAATACGGCTACTACCACGACCGTCAACGCACCGCAGATGGCTGTGGCGGTCAACGAGGTCCTAGAGCCTGCATCAGTCCGCGATGAAAAAGATGTCGTTCATGCAGATCAGGACGCCGAAGACGTTGCCAGCACACGCGATAGTCAGAAGCCGCTGTTCTACAGCGCAGCGCCCAACAACCCCGCAGCGCAATTGCAAAGCGCCTCGAACAAACTCGGCAATAAACTGGACCAATGGGTCTAAGGATTAGATATGGATTACTCAGCCTTGAATGCG
>CAIVTJ010000109.1 GCA_903908825.1 uncultured Pseudomonadota bacterium
AGCGCGGCACCGCCCAGCAACTGCAGATCAACGGCAATGGCAAACAAACGGGCCTTCAGCGCCACGCCAGTGCCCCACGGTGTCTGCTCGCGCAGACCGCGCACCACAGCGATGAGCAACAACAGGCCCAGACCCAGCACGACCCAGCGCCAGGTGTTGTGGGCGATCAATACGTAGGGGTACATGCCTGACCTTTTATTCGGATGATGAGGCGGTACCGTGCGCCACAGCCGTGCGTTGCTGCAAGGCCCGCAGCGTGTCGAGTTCCAATGCGCTGGGATCGGGCGTCTGTCTGACATCGGCTGCAAACAACACCGGCCAACCGGTGGCCGCGCGGATCTGCTCGGGCGTGATGCCGGCATGGATGCTGACCACCGTCAGTTCGCGCGTGACCGGATCGGGCTCCATGATGCACAGGTCGGTGATGACGGCCACCGGACCTTTGCCTGGAATCTTCAGCCGCGCCCGCGCATCACCGCCGGTCAGGTGACCGGCCGAGGTGATGAAGTCGAGCTTGGGCACAAACGTACGGGCCGACTGGCGCACGATGATCAGCACTTCTTTGGCGTTGCTGGCGATCTCGGGCGCACCACCGGCACCGGGCAAGCGTACTTTGGGCTTGTCGTAAGGGCCGATGACCGTGGTGTTGAGATTGGCGAAGCGGTCGATCTGCGCCGTCCCCAGGAAGCCCACATCGACGCGTCCACCCTGCAACCAGTAGCGGAAGATCTCGGGTGTGGGCACCACGGTGTCGGCGGTGTCCGCCAGCTCGCCATCGCCGATCGACAGCGGCAGCACATCGGGCTTGGCGCCGATGGGCCCCGATTCGTAGATCAGCAGCGCATTGGGTGCATGCGTCAAACGCGCCAGGTTGGCCGCTGTGGATGGCAAACCGATGCCGACAAAACACACCGCGCCATCGGGCAAGCGACGCGCCGCGGCAATAGTCATGATCTCGTTGGTGGTGTAGCTCATGCCTGTGCTCCCTTGCTCTGCGCCAACACCTGCCTGAACTCCTGAAAATCGGCCGTATCACGGATGTGCCGTTGCACCCAGGCGGTGAACACATCGCGATCACGGGCGATGTCGTCCCAGGCGATGTAAAAGCGATTGTCGCGCACGTAATAGCCATGGGCATAGGACGGGAAGGCCCCGCCGGGCTCGTGGCACACAGCGGTTACCACAGCGCTGGGCAGGATGCAGGCGTTGGGCGGCGCGTCCAGCTTATCGACGATCTCTTCGACGGTGACGATGACGCGTTTGGCCGCCATGGCCGCTTCTTTCTGCACGCCCAGAATGCCCCACAGCAGCACGTTGCCGCGACGATCGGCCTTTTGCGCATGGATGACCGTGACGTCCGGACGGATGGCCGGGCTGACCGCCAGCTCCTCGTCGGTGAACGGACAGCGCATAAAACGGATGTTGTGGTTATAGGTCGGCAGGTCCGAGCCCTGATAACCGCGCAGCACCGAGAACGGCAGGTTGGCCGCGCCGGCCACATAGGCGTTGGCCATGTCGGCATGACCGTGTTCTTCCAGGGCCAGCGGCTGCGGCCACTGCCGCTCGACGGCATCGCGCAATCGGTGCAGTGAACCCACGCCCGGGTTGCCGCCCCACGAAAACCGCAAGCGGCTGGCACAGCCGGAACCGATCAGCTGGTCGTAGATCAGGTCGGGTGTCATGCGCACCAGATACAGGTCTTTACGGGCCTGGCGGATGATCTCGTGCCCGGCGGCACTGGGGATCAGGTGAGTGAAGCCTTCTAGGGCCACGCAATCCCCGTCCTTGACGAGGTGGGCGACAGCTTCACGCAGGCTGGTGATTTCGGTCATAGGTGTCTCCAGGGCATCAGGCGGGCGGCAGTCCGGCGTGCGCCCGCTCTAACAGTGCGGTGATGGCCTCGCGCTCGATGGCGCGGGGATTCCAATAGGCGTTCTGGGTGGCCAAGTCAGCTGCCAGCGCAATGCCCTCAGCCGGCATGCCCAGCGCTGCCAGGCTGGTGGGTGCCCCCAGCTTCAGGTTGAGCTCGAACAAGGCCCGGGCCGCATCGTCCGCGCCCAAGGCGCGGCGCAGCGCCGCCACGGCCTGCGGCACGGCCGCGGCGTTGTAAGCGATGGCGTGCGGCAGGATGACCGCGTGCGTCTCGGCATGCGGCAGATTAAAACTGCCACCGAGGGTGTGGCAGAGCTTGTGATGCAGCGCCATGCCGACATTGCCCAGCACCGTCCCGCACAACCAGGCGCCGTACTGCGCCTGTTCGCGCGCCGCGATGTCAGCCGGATCGGCTTTGACCTGCGGCAGCGCCTGCGCCAAGGCGCGTATGCCCTCTTCGGCCAGCAGCGCCATGATGGGGTTGCCGTCGCGGGCATACAGCCCCTCGGCCGAGTGCGCCAGCGCATTGAGGCCACTGGTCATCGACAAGCCCACCGGCAGCGTCAGCGTCAGTTGCGCGTCATAGATGACCGTGCGCGGCAATACGCGCAGGTCTTTACCGGTCTTTTTGACGCCGGCCTCGGTGATGCCATAGATCGGCGTCATCTCAGAGCCGGCATAAGTGGTGGGGATGGCCAGGATGGGAAAGCGGCCTGCCGGCTCTTCGAGCGCAATAGCCTTACCCAAGCCTATGGTCGAACCGCCGCCGATGGCCACCGCACAATCTGCGCCCAGGCGTGCGGCCTCGGCGCGCGCCGCCCGGGCCGTCTCGATGGGCACATGCATGGCGGCGCCGGCAAACACGCCGGCCGCGCGCTCACCCAGTCGATCTGCCACCTGCTGCGCAATGGCGGTTTGTTCCGGCGTGCACAGCACCAGCGCCCGCCGGGCACCCAGCAGTTCGACTTCGCGCTCCAAATGACGCAGCGATCCGGCACCGAAAATGACCCGTGCCGCAGCGCTCGTGTAAGTAAAGTCTTGCACCGGCCCCACCTGTTCTTTTTGTAATCGTTGTCTAGCCTACACTGCGGCTGCGTGGCGTTTGACAGCCTCGCCGTTCACACCTACAGTTTTCCGCAGAATACTTAATTTGCGCAATCGCATTGGGGGCTTTATGGCTGATCGCATTCAAGGTCTGCATCACATCACGTTGTGCACCGGCACAGCGCAGGGTGATGTCAACTTCTTCGTCAAGATCCTGGGCATGAACCTGGTCAAGCGCACGCTGCTGTATGACGGAAAAGAACCCGTCTATCACCTGTATTTTTCGGATGCCACCGGCACGCCGGGCAACCTGACCACCTGCTTCCCTTGGCGCCGCACCGGCCGCAAAGCCAAAGCCGGCTCGGGTCAGATCACGCTGACCAGCTACACCGTGCCTGCAGACAGCCTGGAATGGTGGAACGAGCACCTGACCCAGAAGGGCGTCAAGGTGCTCGAGCGCTATGAGCGCTTCGGTCAGAAGGTGCTCAAGATGGAGCATCCGGACTGCCCGGCGCTGCACTTCGAACTCATCGAAGACGCCACCGACATGCGCAAGCCGTTCAACTCACCTTATGTGCCGGAAAAGTACGCGCTGCGCGGCTTCCACAGCTGGACCGTGACCGTGCGTGACATCGAAGACATGCACTTCTTCATGAACGAAGGCTGGAACCACGAGAAGGCCGGCACCGACGGCGAGTTCACCCGCTATACCGTCAACGGCGGTGGCGCGGCCAAGATCGTCGATCTGCTGCTCAAGCCCGACCTGGCGCCGGGCAACTGGTCGTATGGCGAAGGCATGGTGCACCACGGTGCTTTTGGCGTGCCCGACCTGACCGTGCAAGACAACGTCAAGAACGAAGTTGAAGGCCTGGGCTTCACCGACTGCTCGGACGTCAAGCATCGCGGTTACTTCCAGTCGGTGTACGTGCGTACGCCGGGTGGCGCGCTGTTCGAAGCCACGCACACGCTGGGCTTTACCGTGGACGAACCCGCCGAGACGCTGGGTCAGGCGTTCATCATCTCGCCGCAGTTCGAAAGTCAGAAAGAAGAACTGCTGCGTCGCCTGAACGATCCGATCATTCTCTGATGCTGTCTCTCCCGCCGCGCGCCACGACGCGTGTCGTGGCGCCGGACGGGGTTGCAGTGGCCGTGCAGGACTGGGCAACCCCCGGTTCTGCAGGGCACAAACCCGATGTGCTGCTGGTACACGGGTTTTCGCAGTCACACGGCTGCTGGCTGCCGCAGGTGGCCAGTCCGCTCGCGCAGCAGCTGCGCCTGGTCACTTACGACCTGCGTGGCCACGGCGCCTCAGACAAACCCGACAGCGCCCCGCTCTACCAAAGCTCTGCAGCGTGGGCCGGCGAGTTGCAGTCGGTCATCACGCAGACCGGTTTGCACAAACCTGTGCTGGTGGTCTGGTCCTATGCGGGCCGCATCGCGCTGGACTACCTGGACCGCTACGGCGACAGCCAGATATCCGGCCTGATGATGGTCAATGCGACCTCACACACGCACAGCGACTTCATGGGGCCTGCAGCCCGGCTGCTGGCACAGACCTGCGACCCCGACCCGGCTATCAGCGACCCTGCGGTCATCGCCATGCTGCAAGCCTGCGTGGCACAGCCGCTGCCTGACGATGAGTTTGCCTACATGTTGGCCTATAACCGGCTGGTGCCCGCGGCCCTAAGGGCGCACCTGCGCAAACACACGCGCGACTACCAAGCGGTCTTGCAGTCTTTAAGGGTGCCGGTACGGGTGATACACGGCGAGTTGGATGCCATCAACCTGCTGGCCATGTCGCAGCACACCGTGGCCCAGGTTCCGCAGGCGCGCTTAAGTGTCTATGAGGGCGTGGCGCACACGCCCTTCTGGGAAGCGCCAGCGCGGTTTAACACCGAGCTGGCGCAGTTTGTCAGCGAGAGCCGGCCTTAGGGCCAGAACTTCTTGCTGGCCAGCGCGGCGCCTTCAGACAAGGCGGCCATCTTGGCCCAGACCACGTCCGGGTCCACACCACCGGAACCGACGTGGATGCTGAAACCGCAGTCCACACCGGCCATGACATTGTCACGGCCCACCAGATGGGCATAGCGGCCGATGCGCTGTGCCACCAGTTCCGGATGCTCGATGTAGTTGGACTGGCATTCGATGACGCCCGGGATCAGTACCTTGCCTTCGGGCAGCTTGACCGTCTCGAACATGGCCCACTCGTGCGCATGGCGCGGGTTACCGGCCTCGAACTGAATGGCATGCGGCTTGGCCTTCCAGATGATGTCGACGATGTCGGCGAACGGCACGTCGTAGTGATGCGGGCCGGGATAGTTGCCCCAGCACAGGTGCATGCGCACTTTTTCGGCGGGGATGTTGATCAGCGCGCGATTGATGGCCTCGACGTGCAACTCGAGGATGTCGCGGAACTCGGCGATGTTGAGCTTGGCGAACTGCGTATGCCGGCCCATAGCCAAGTCCGGGCAGTCGATCTGCAGCATCAGGCCGGCGTTAACGATGGCTTCGTATTCGTGCCGCAGCGCCTCAGCCAGCGCGAACACATAGTCCTCATGGCTGGGGTAATAGTCATTGCGGAAGAAGAACGCGGTGACGCCCGGTGAAGCCGAGCTTAAGAACGTGCCGGTCGGCGGCTTGGCACTGATGGCTGCGCTTAAACGGTGTGCATCACGCGTCGGGGCTTCGACATCGCGGATGCTGACCGGGCCGTTACAGGCCGGGGTCTTGCGATGCTTGCGACCCGGGTCGGCAAACACCCGTGCCTTGGTGTTGGGGAAGTCTTCGATGTCCTGGAACATGAAGCTGTTGCCGGTGCCGCCAAAGCCGTTAAAACGGTCTTTGATGTAGGTGGCATAGCTGGGCTTGGACATCTCACCGTCGTTGATGATGTCGACGCCGGCGGCGATCTGCTTGCCCGAGACGTAAGCCACGGCTTCGGCGATCTTGGCTTCCAGGGCGACCTGGTCGAGCGCGATGCCGTCTTCGCGGGCGAACATGATCTGCATCAGCTCTTCGGGGCGCGGCAGACTGCCGACGTGGGTGGTCAAAAAACGCTTGTGGCCGGACATAGTCGACTCCTGGGTCGCGGGTTTTATTATCAGCAAAGCATAAACGGTTTGGGGTCTGCGCCGGGCATCAGCTGGCATCCACCGGACCGGTGACCCACTGCGCAAACACCACCCGCGCCATGAAGTCCACCCAATCGGTGGCGCGCAGCGACCACAGCGGTGCATTGCGCGACTCTTCCAATACATTGAGGTAGCTGCCGTCGCGGCGGATCTCAAAATGCAGATGCGGCCCTGTGGCGCGGCCAGTGGAGCCCACTGCGCCCAGATCCTGGTCACGCTCTACGGCAGCACCCACCGTGATGTCTGCCGCGATGCGATCGAGGTGACCGTAATAACTGGTATAGCCGCCGGCGTGCTCCAAGATAATGAGGTTGCCATAGGTGCCATGGCGGCCACTGAACAACACCTTGGCAGCAGCCACCGCATGCACAGGCGTGCCGCGCACGGCAGCGTAATCGACCCCCATGTGCACACGGCCGCGGGATTTGCCTTTGCGCTGCGGCGTGGTGATGACGCCCCGCGAGATGCGGTGATAGGCCACCGGTGTGATCCAGAACTCACGCTGCAATCCACGGCCATCGCGCGCCGAAAACCAACCGCCGGGCAAATCCTCGCGTTCGAGAAAGACCGCGCGATCCAGCAACTGCTGGCTGCTCTTGTCGATCAGTGACACCACCAGCAACTGCACCGGCGCTTCGGCTTCATCGACTTTGTAGGCCACACGCAGCACCAGATCCGCGATGCCCGGATGCCCCGCCTCGCGCAACTGCGGCAGCAGCGTTTGCAATTGGCTGACCTGCGCCGCGGTGAACACCGGCACTGCAGTTTCGACCGGGTCTTCGAAGACGCGTGCTTCCACATCCAGCACCCGCACCCGCAAGGCATCGGCATAGGTCGGGCCCGGTAAGGCGACGTCACCGGCGGTACCGCCTGCGGTGGGCACCGCGGTCTCGATCAGGTCTGCGTCGGGTGTGCCGAGCGCCACGTTGGCGCGCACCATCGAAAAGGCGGCCACCTCACCGTCGGCATTGAGGGCATAGGCATAGGGCTGACAGGCCGGCGTGGCCTGTGAACCGGTGGCGCTGTCGAGCTGCGCGCCTTGCGGGGGGGACGCACCCATTTGCGTCACCGGCGTAGCGGCACCGGCGTCCAGACACCCGTGCCGTATGGACACCACGCGCTGCAGGCCGCTCAAGGGTCGATCCATGGCTGTGGCCAGTTGCCGGTTATGAGGCAAACCCACCGGGAACGGAATCGAGACGAGCTTGGGCTTAGCTGCTGTTTTGGGCTTAGCTGCTTTGGACTTGGCAGCTTTGGGCTTGGTCAGCGCTTTGGTTGGCGCCTTGCTGTGCGCAGCCGCCTTGGCCTGAGGTGCGGCTGACAACACCGCAGGCCCGATCAGCAGCAGCGCTGCGATCAGCAGGCCCTGCCACGGCCTAAACATCGCGCGCACGCCGGTCAAACCAGCGATTCCCGGCACATTCTGGCCACGACTTCCGGCATGTCTGAGCTTGCGCTCCAGCCCAGCTCAAGGCGCGCCCGGGACGGGTCAGCCGCGCTGATGGCGATATCGGTCGGGCGCAGCAGATGCGAAGCCTGCCGGGTATGGCGGGCCCAGTCCAAGCCGAACTGTGCGAAAGCGGTTTCGACAAACTGCTGCAAGCTATAGCTGTGACCGGTGGCGATGACGTAATCGGCCGCTTGTTGCTGCTGCAGCATCAGCCACATGGCCTCGACATACTCGGCTGCCCAACCCCAGTCGCGGGCAATGTCCAATCGGCCGAGTTCGAGCACTTCAGTGGAACCGGCGGCAATGCGCTTGGCGGACTGGATGATCTTCTGCGTGACAAAGCGCTCGGGTCGCAGCGTCGACTCATGGTTGAACAACAGACCCGTGCAGGCGAACAAGCCATAGGCTTCGCGGTAGTTACTGACCAGCCAATGCGCCGAGGCTTTAGCGACGGCATAAGGACTGCGCGGCGCAAACGGCGTGGTCTCGCTGGCCGGCACGCCGGTGGTATCGCCGAAGCATTCGCTGGAGCCGGCGTGATAAAGCCGCACCGGCTTGTCGATCATGCGACAGGCTTCGAGCAGGTTGAGCGTGCCCAGCGTGATGCTCTGCATGGTTTCGGCCGGCTGCTCGAACGACAGACCCACCGAAGACTGGCCGGACAAAAAATAGACTTCATCGGCGGCGCTGCGCTGCAGTGCCACATAGACACTGCGGAAGTCTTCCGGCGACATCGACAGCACACGCACTTGCTCGCGCAGACCCAGGCGCACGAGGTTGCCGAAGCTGCCGCCCTGCGCATCGCGCGAGGTACCGAACACGCGGTAACCCTTTTGTAGCAGCAGGCGCGCCAACAGACTGCCGTCCTGGCCGCCGATGCCGCAGATCAAGGCGGTCTTAGGCGCGGCTGCGCTGGTTAAATCCATGGGTCACCTGCTTGCGATATCGGACAAATCGAGGCGCATGATAAACCCGCTTGCGTAACAGCGGTGCGGCAGTGACGCAACGGATTATGGAATAGCCAGACCTCGACTCAGCCGTGCATACGCTTGCGCTTGGGCACAAACGCCAGGAAGCGGCGCGGGTTGTCCACCATGATGCGGTGCAACACCTCGTCACTGGCACCGGCGGCCTTGAGCATCGGCAGGAAGC
>CAIVTJ010000110.1 GCA_903908825.1 uncultured Pseudomonadota bacterium
CCCTCAGCACCCTGCCCAAGGATCTGCCGATCCCGCTGACCACCATGATGGCGGCCTGCGGCATGACAGGCCTGACCGCCTATTTCGGCCTGCTGGAACTGGGCAAGCCCAAGGCCGGTGACACCGGGGTGGTCTCGGCCGCCGCCGGCGCCGTTGGCTCGGTCGTGGGTCAGATCGCCAAGATCAAGGGCTGCCGCACCGTCGGCATCGCCGGTGGGGCCGAGAAGTGCCGCCTGATCAAGGAAGAGTTCGGCTTTGACGAGGCGGTGGACTACAAGGCCGCCGACTGGCGCCAGCAGCTTGAGCGCGCCACCCCCAATGGCATCGACGTCAACTTCGAGAACGTCGGTGGCGAGATCATGGAAGCGATCATGCCCCGCATGAACCTCTATGGTCGCATGCCCCTGTGCGGCATGATCTCCGGCTATAACGCGACCGAGCCGGTGAAGGCCGATTTCAACCCGATCCTGATGCGCCGCATCGGCATCCAGGGCTTCATCGTGCTCGACTTCGCCGCCAAGTATGGCGAAGGCGCCGCCCAGCTGGCCCAGTGGGTGGCAGAAGGCAAGCTGAAGTCCAAGGAGACCATCGTCGACGGCCTCGAGAAGGCGGCCACCGCCGTGAACATGCTGTTCGACGGAACGAACGTGGGCAAGCTGATCGTCAAGATCGCCGACCCCGCCACCGTCTGAGCAGCCACGTAACAGTTTTAGTCCGTTTAAGGAGAACTTCATGACCAAGAGCAGCCAGATCGTGCTCGCCGGCCGCCCCGAGGGCAAGCCGACCGCCAGCGCCTTCCGCCTTGAGACCATCGACGTTGCAGACCCGGCCGAGGGCGAAATCCTGGTGCGCAACACCTGGATGTCGGTGGACCCCTATATGCGCGGCCGCATGGTTGACCGCGCCTCTTATGTGCCGCCGTTCCAGATCGGCCAGCCGCTTGACGGCGGCGTGGTGGGCGAAGTGGTGAAGTCGCGCAACAGCGCCTTCAAGGAAGGCGATGTCGTCAGCCATTTTGCGGGCTGGCGTGAATACGCCGTGCTGGGCGCTCACAGCGGTGCCTTCAAGATCGACACCTCGCTTGCCCCGGCACAGGCCTATCTCGGCGTCATGGGCATGCCGGGCCTGACGGCCTATGCCGGCCTTCTGGCCCATGGCCAGCCCAAGGCGGGTGAGACGGTGTTCGTTTCAGCGGCATCGGGCGCTGTTGGCTCCATCGTTGGCCAAATCGCCAAGATCAAGGGCTGCCATGTGGCGGGCAGCGCCGGGTCGGACGACAAGGTCGCCCACCTGACGAAGGAACTCGGCTTTGATGCCGCCTTCAACTACAAGACGGGCGACCTTGACGCCGCCCTGCGCAAGGCCTGCCCCAAGGGCGTGGACGTCTATTTCGAAAACGTCGGCGGCCCGCAGCTTCAGGCCGTGCTGAACGTGATGAACCCCTTTGGTCGCATCCCGGTCTGCGGAATGATTGCCGAATACAATGCCTCCATCCCCCAGGCCGGCCCGAACAACCTGATCTCGGTCATTCCCAAGCGCCTGATGATCCGG
>CAIVTJ010000111.1 GCA_903908825.1 uncultured Pseudomonadota bacterium
AGAAAGAGACCACGCCGTTTTATCCGCGCAGCCCCTATGCCGTGGCCAAGCTTTACGGCTATTGGATTACCGTGAACTACCGCGAGTCCTATGGCATGTATGCCTGCAACGGCATTTTGTTTAACCACGAAAGCCCGCGCCGTGGCGAGACCTTTGTCACCCGCAAGATCACCCGCGGTCTGGCCAACATCAGCGAAGGCCTCGAGACGTGCCTGTATATGGGCAACATCGATGCGCTGCGTGACTGGGGCCATGCCAAAGACTATGTGCGCATGCAGTGGCTGATGCTGCAACAGGATCAGCCCGAAGACTACGTTATCGCCACCGGTCATCAGTACAGCGTGCGCGAGTTCATCGAATGGACTTCAACTGAGCTGGGCAAGACCATCCGCTGGGAAGGCAGTGGCGTCGACACCGTAGGCTTCTGGGACGACCAAGCGGTGGTGCGCATCGACCCGCGTTATTTCCGTCCTGCCGAGGTCGAGACCTTGCTGGGTGATCCGGCCAAGGCCAAGGCCAAGCTGGGCTGGGTGCCCGAGATCACCGCGCAGCAGATGTGCGCCGAGATGGTCGCCGCCGACTTGGCCACGGCCAAACAGCACTCGTTGCTCAAGCAGCACGGTTACGAGGTCAATGTCAGCGCAGAGTGAGCCTGTTATGACTACCCCCAGTGATGCTTCGTCCTGTGCCGCCTGGCCGCTGTTGCTGGCTGCAGGCACCCGTTTGCAACACAGCAGTGTCGCGTCACTGTTTGAGCTAGACCCCGCCCGTGCGCAGCAGCTGCAAGCCAGCGCCTGCGGCCTGACCCTCGATTACTCGCGGCAGCGCGTCGATGGCGAGGTCATGCAACAGCTTGGCCAACTAGCCGATCAGTTGCAGTTGCGCGAACGCATTGCCGCGATGTATCGCGGCGACGTGGTCAATGTCACCGAGCAGCGTCAGGTCTTGCACACGGCGCTGCGGCGCGTCGATGCGCCCTACGCAGACCTTGTGAGGGCCGAGCGCGAGCGCATGCTCGACTTCGCCGAAGGTGTGCGCGAGGGCGGTCTGCGCGGCAGTCAGGGTGATGCCTTCGATCTGGTGGTCAACATCGGCATCGGCGGTTCAGACCTCGGGCCGGCCATGGCGTGCGAAGCCCTCAAACATTGGGCCGAGGACGCGCCGCGACTGGCGTTTGTGTCCAACATCGACGGTTGTCGTTTGGCCGATGTGCTGCTCACAGCCGATGCGGCACGCACGCTGTTCATTATCTGCTCCAAGACCTTTACCACGCTTGAGACCCGCACCAACGCCAACACGGCGCGGGCCTGGGTGGCTGCCGAACTGGGTGAAGACTGTGTGCCGCAGCACTTTGCGGCCGTGTCGGTTAATGCCTCTGCCATGGATGCCTTTGGCATCCATCCCGACTATCGCTTTGCGATGTGGGACTGGGTCGGCGGTCGCTATTCGCTGTGGTCGGCCATCGGTGTATCGCTGGCTGTGGCCATAGGCCGTCGGGGCTTCGAGGACTTCCTGGCCGGTGGTGCTGCCATAGACGAGCATTATTTGACCGCTCCTTGGCAGCACAACCTGCCGGCACTGATGGGCTTGCTGGGCGTGTTCAACATCAACGCACTGCAACTGCCCACGCTGGCGGTGCTGCCCTATGACGATCGCCTGTCGCGCTTTGCCGCTTATTTGCAGCAACTGGACATGGAGAGCAACGGCAAGTCGGTGCGTGTCGATGGCACACCGGTGTTCTGCGGCACGGCGCCTGTCATCTGGGGTGAGCCGGGCAACAATGCCCAGCACAGCTTCTTTCAGATGCTGCACCAAGGCACACCGCGCGCAGCGCTCGATGTGCTGTTGCCGGCGCTGTCTAGTTGCGACGATCAGGCCGCACAAGACCTGGCCATAGCCAATGCACTGGCACAGGCTGAGGCTTTTGCGTTTGGCCAAAGCTCGCCATTGCCGCACAAGGTGCACGAGGGGAACCGGCCCACCAGCCTGTTGCTGTTCGCACAGCTAGACCCTTACACGCTGGGCGCACTGGTCGCGCTGTACGAGCACAAGGTGTTCACGCAGAGCGTGGTCTGGGGCATCAATGCCTTTGACCAGTGGGGTGTCGAACTGGGCAAGAAGCTGGC
>CAIVTJ010000112.1 GCA_903908825.1 uncultured Pseudomonadota bacterium
AACGTGGCCTGGACCTGGGACGGCCAGATAGAGGCGCTGGGCAGCGCAACGCAGCTGGCGCAGGCGTGGGCCGCGCTCTGCAATCGGGTCTATGAGGTGGAAGTCGATTCCCCCGAAGACGAGCAGCTGCACGCACGCGCGCTCACGGTCCCCCTTGGAGCCCGGCTTGTGCAGCTGGCGAGGCAAGACGTGGGCCTGGCCGAGGTGCTGCAGCAACTGGCCGGGGCAACCGCCAGCGGCGGCTGGAGCATCAACGGCATGCTCGGCGGAAGCGGCAATTGCTGGTACGTCCGCGACCCCGCGCAGGTGGCAGGGCTTGCTGCGCAGTGCAAAGCGTTGTTCCAGAGGGATTAGGCGGCCAAATAACGGACCCTTACGCGTAGCCCTTTGTACTGATCGATGAGCGCGATTGCCTGCGACGTCCCCCCACCTTCAGTTGCGATTTGGTTTAGACCTTTAAGGCCATTGCCCGGAGGCCCCTGGATCATCCTGTGAGCCTGCTCCCCGCCACTCTGCAGCCACCTGTCTGGCAACCCGCCATAAGTGTAGCTACATTTGTATACGCGCCTGACTTGGTCCGAACGCAAGCGGGCAATCAACCTGAAAGAGCATGGCGATTCGTAACCCTGGGGCTTCTGGCCGGTGTGCCGGTGTCCATTGCACATACCGAGGCCAACGATGAAATCGCGGCTAGCGAAACGCGTCTCTTCTTCAACCAAGTCCAAGACTGATTGGGACCGCCTCAGGTCGACCGAAAAGGGCGCGGCTACTGCCGAACACCCCGAGTTCGATCCCAAGCATGTTGTGCGTGGCATCGTGCGCCGTGGGCTCAAGCCAGTCTCACCCAAAGGGCTGATCTCCCTGCGCATCGACCAGGACGTCATCGAGTGGTTCAAGGCCCAAGGGCCCGGTTACCAGACCCGCATTAATGCCGTGCTAGGGGCATTTCGGGATGCGTCGGCCTGATGAGGCCCTCGGTTGTCACTTGACAACCAAGTGGCCATTCCCATACTCAGGGCGATGGAATACACCTTTACCCTGAAGTACCAACTCACAGCGCATGACAGCGACGCTGACGCACTGGTCGAGCGCCTGGGTGAGGCCGGTTGCGACGATGCGTTGGTGGGCACCGGGCAGCCCGGGCGCGTCGCGCTGGAGTTCACTCGCGAAGCTACCAGCGCAGAAGCGGCGGTGCGCAGCGCCCTGGCTGATGTGCGACGTGCCGTGCCGTCAGCCAAGCTGATTGAGGTCGCACCCGATCTGGTCGGTTTGACTGATGTCGCCGATATCGTCGGCGTGTCCCGGCAGTACATGCGCAAATTGATGCTGGCGCATCCCGGTAGCTTCCCTGCGCCAGTGCACGAAGGCAGTGCGTCGATCTGGCACTTGGCCGATGTATTGACCTGGCTGCAGGCCAAAGGCGGCTACTCGCCGGCACCGCAGGTTCTACAGGTGGCGCAAGTGGCTTTGCAGGTCAACGTGGCCAAAGAGGGGCAGCGGTTAACGCGATCTGCCGGTCAGGGGCTACAGCCGTGCGTGGTCACGAGAATCGAGCCTGCCAAAGGCTAAACAGCGCAGTACGTCCAAGGACGGCGTCTCGAACTGCCCTATGTCCCAACTGCTCCCGTTGACCAATCTGTTCAGCCGATCGCCCGCGACCCGCAACCGCGACTGGGTGTCGGCGTAGTCGCACTCTTCAAAGCCGGTGAGGGTGCGGAACCAGGAGGGCATGGCGGGAGTGTGGGGGAGGGGGGGATCAGGAATTTAGCTCCCACATGGGCCGAGTTGGCGCTGTAAAGAGGCATGACAAGTAATGTATATGCAGAATTAAAGATCACTTGCAGAGATAAAAGTATTCTGCATAATATAACCATGCACCGATCCGTCGACAGGACGTTGGTCCGACTCCGCAATACGCGCGACTTGCGCGCCGAGATGTTGCTGCTCGCCTCGGACCTTTCCGAGGGGCCCCACACCGCAATGCTCATCGTCCGCGATCCGGTGGTCAGCGAGGTCACTGTACGTGCCGAGTGGGATCGGATGCTGCAGGCGATCCGGCCCGATATCGGCAGGCGGATGGTCCTGGAGATCGAATCGCTCCAAAAGGCCTCGGCCAGGCAGCTCGATCCGGACCGGATCCGTGTAGAGCGCCCGAATTTCCGCCATGAAGTCTTGCGCCTTATTCTGGATGCGCAGTTGATGCACGCCGAAGCGTCGACGGTCCGACAGCTGGTAGGCGAACTGGGGTCATCGCAGACGCCGGTCCGTGAGGCAATCATGGAGTTGTTGCGGGCAGGAATGATCACGCGCTGGACGCAGGGCCTGCAGCTGAACCTGCAGCAGCTGTCGCGCGAACGCCTGGCAACCGTCCGTGCCATGCCCCAGGTGCTTCGATTCCGGCACGAACGCGGT
>CAIVTJ010000113.1 GCA_903908825.1 uncultured Pseudomonadota bacterium
ACGGCCATCGTGTATGCGATAAGTGCCCGCAGCGTGCCAAGTCATGCGGATGAACAAGCCGCCATAGTGACCCCAGTCGGCGGGCCACCAGTCCTGCGAATCGGTCATCAAGGCCTTGAGGTCAGCGACCACAGCGTCCAGGTCCAGCTGCGCAAAGGCCTGTGCGTAATCAAAGTCCGCGCCCAGCGGATTGGAAGCCGCGGAGTGCTGGTGCAGGATGTCCAGCTTGAGCGCCTTGGGCCACCAGTCGGCGTTGCCCAGCGCGCCGGCTTGCGTGTGCGCGGGCGTGTCGGCGGCATGGATGGGGCAGCGGGCTACGTTGGTCATGGTGTGCTCCGTGTGTGGACTGTGTAGAAGCACGGTAGGCCTATCGGCCCTGTCTAACCAGACAGTTTTTTGGATCGAAGCGATAGAGGAAAGCTAAGAGACAGTGTGGACCCTCGGGCCGGGATAAAGCCATTTACGAACTTTGTTAGCCGTAATCGCTCGGGCATCCGGGTGCACCGGATTGATGAGCACATTAAATTCCTCGGGCACGATCACTGACGGGACGATCATCACTGCAGACGTCGACTGTTTAATCCAGCCTTGGCCTGCTTCAAGACTGACCAGCCCTTCGGGTATCGCATCCCAACCCACATGGTGCTGTGCGTTAAAGCGGACCGCGGAAAGAAATAGCTTTTCCGGGATTGCGAGTTCGACCAGATAGCGATTGAGTGGCAGATCGCCGACATTGAGATGGACCATGGTTTCCAGACATGCCAACGCGCGATTGCTTGCGGCATAGATCATCGGTGTGCCCTTGCGGTTCCATCGTCCACCGCTGAGCTTTGCACCAGTGCCTGTCAGATCATCTGCTGTGTAAGCGGGCGCATCTGCGGCGATGCGCCAAACCCGCATCATGCAAAGGCCCCACCGCGTGCGCGAGCGAGAAGATCCGAGATCATCTGCTGCCCGTCTACGGTATCCATGTAGTTCCCGGGCAGACGGCCAGCCAGTGCCGGCAGCGGGTTGTGGAGCCACATAGCCAGCCAGCGGGCCGCATCAAAATCTGTCGGGTCGCCAGATTCGTTGACCAAGGACTGTACCTGCCCCACCAGCCTGGCAAAGCCTATGACTCGCGCGCTCTCGTCAGTCGACAGCATCTGACCCGCGCGCGCCTTACGATCGACCGTTGCCCGCGAAAAACCCAACCAAGCGTTGAGTTGTTCTTTGGACTCACCCGTGAACTTCGCAAGGCGGGTCAAAAAGAGGGCCGGCACGCCACGCTTGGCAGCAGTGATGCGGTCTATGGCAGGCATAGCAGACATATGCACAAACCACTGGGCTGGGGCTTGCGCCGGCCAGGCTAGCGGCACCGACAACTTGGCTTGCCGGATGCGACCGGGGGGTTTGCGCTTGCTGGCTGGAGCGGCTGCGGGCATGGTCATGTCTGCCTCATTTGAGCAGTTAGACTAGGTTATTTGGGCGCTGGCAGCAATCGTCACAGATTAGCCGCCATGTGGCCTAAAACTTTGCCCTCTGGTAAGAGCCATTGCCACGCGAGAAATGGGCCGTTACTGGAAATTTCGGCGGAGACGGCTTCGCCCCCCCTACTTCCCGATACAAAACCCCGCGAAGATCTCACCCAGCAGATCATCGCTGCTGAACTCACCGGTGATCTGGCCCAGCAACTGCTGCGCCTGGCGCAGCTCTTCGGCCACCAGTTCGCCCTGCTTGCGCTGCAGCAGCGCTTCGGCGCGCTCAAAGGCCAATGCCGCTTGCGACAATGCCTGCACATGCC
>CAIVTJ010000114.1 GCA_903908825.1 uncultured Pseudomonadota bacterium
GCGCCGCAGATCTTGGCGTAACGCAGCAGCGTCTTGAGGCTGGCCGGACCCGGCAGACCCGGGCGGGCCTGGTTGGTGATGCCGTGGGCACGCAGCGTGTTTTCCCACTCGATCATCGGCTCGGGCTCGAACACCACCTGGGTGACGAAGTTGAGCTTTACGCCCTGCGTGTTGGTCACGGCCACCTTGCGGGCCTCGTACTGACGCAGCTGTTCGGTGGTCATGTGGCCATGACCTTCGGGGTGACCGGCCATGTACATCTCTTTGATGCCGGCAGCGGCGAACTCACCGCTCTCGAGCACGCCGATGGTGCTGTCGAAAGCGCCTTCGGGGGCGGGCATGTCACCGGCGATCAGCAGCATCTTGGTCACGCCGGCCGCGGCGAAGCCTTGGGCGATCTTGCGCACTTCGGCCACGTCTTTGACGCGGCGCGCCGGCACGTGCGGCACAGCGGTAAAGCCAGCGGCGTTAACGGCAGCCGAGGCAGCAGTCAGCTCGTCAAAGGTCTGGTTGGGGAACAGCGCAATAAAGATGTCGGTGCCGGCCGGCAGCAGCGTTGCGGCTTCGGCCAGATCGCTGACGTCTTTACAGGTCATCTCGACCGAGGCGTTGGCCAGCAGGGCGTTGATGTTTGCGAGTTCGGTAGCCGGTGAGGTGTCAGACATGATGTGCAAATCGTCCGTTAAGAAGTTAAGGATGGGAAACGTTGAAATAGCGACGACGGGCCAGTGCGCCGGCAGCGCCGGCCAATAGCAACAGTGACCAGGTCGAGAGCGCGCCGCCGCCCTTGGTGCTGGCGCCGCCGTCGACAGGCTCTGCAGCCGGGGCGTTGACCACGATCGATGTGTAGGCGCTGCGCACCACGCCGGCGCCGTCGGTGCAGCTGAGCGCGTAGTTATAAACGCCGGCTGTGCCCGGGGTGATAACCAGAGTGCCCGATGTGGCCACGGTGTCGGTCCACGCGCCGCTGGTGACGCAACTGGCGGCGGACGGCGAGGTCCAGCTCAGCGTGGCGCTACCGCCCAGGGTGATGCTGTCGGCAGAGACCGTGAACTGCACCGGCAAGGGGGTGGCGGCCGCTGCCGCTTGCATGCGGAACAGGATGCCGCCGCCGGAGTTGGTGTCGCCATAGCTGACGCCGTACAGAAAGCCACCCACCGGCAGCAGCTTGCCGTACAGCGTGGCGCCATCGGCATCGCTGCCCGTAAAGCCATGCAGCAGCGTGTAAGCACCGCTGGCGCTGATGCGCCAAGCCGTGCCGGAACTGCCCGGACCGCCGCGCTCGGTGGTGCCATAGATGTTGCCGGCAGCGTCGAGGCTAGGCGCAGCCAGCGGACCGGCGCCGTCATAGGGCGCACCCGCAAATGAATGCAGTGTCGTAATGGCACCGGCCGACGTCAGCCGGTAGGCCGTGCCAAACCCCGCCGCGCCGCCCTGATAGGTGGTGCCATAAAAGTTGCCGTCGGCGCCCAGGGTGACGCCGGCGCGCGGGTTGGACCCATTGACGTTGGTGCCCACACCGGCCGGCGAATAAGCGCCGAGGTTCTCGAACGAGTAAAGCGTGCTCAGCGTGCCGGTGGTGCTGATGCGATAGACGGTGCCGCGGTTGTTGGCGCCGCCGATCAGCGTCGTGCCATACAGCGCGCCGTCTTTACCGACCACCAGCGTGCCTTCGGGGTTGGCGCCATCGGGGCCGGTGAAGTTGAACAGCACGCTGTACGTGCCATCGGTGGTAATGCGAAAGACTGTGCCCTGGTCTTTGCTGCCGCCGCGCAGCGTCGTGCCATACAAAGCGCCATCGGAGCCCTGCACCAGACCGGCGTAGGGATAGAACGCGCCCTGCGACTCGTTAGTGAAGACGTACAGGTTGGTGTAGACGCCAGCGGGCGTTACGCGGAACACCGTGCCGGCGGACTTGGGGCCACCGTAATAGCTGGTGCCATAAAAATTGCCGTCGCTGGCCTGCATGAGGCCCGCAAAAGGCAAGGCGCTGTCGGTGTCACCGCCGGCGAACGAATAAAGCACTGTGCCCACGCCGGCCGGCGTGACCTGCACAACGGCGCCCAGCGCGTTGGCGCCACCCGAGCTGGTGGAGAGATAAAAGTTGCCATCACTGCCCAGCAGCGGGTCGCCGCGGAAGGCCGTGCCGGCACTGGTGATCGAGGCCAAGCCCAGCACCGAAGTGAGGTTGGCGTTGGCACTGCCGGCCTGCGCCACCTGAGCCGCGGCGATGGCCGTGACCAAGCCCAAGGCGGCCGCGATAAACCGGGTGGCTAGCGCCCGGGGCTGCCTGAAGGTCGATGACTGCATGGAGGTGTGAGCCCTGCTGGGGTCGATGGCCGGGCCCTGCGCCCGACCGAGAGCGGCGATTAGAGCATATTTCGTGCGCATCAGCGGCTGCGACGCGCGGCTTCGATGCCGTACATAGGCGGAACAAAGGTGGCCGCGGTCTGCTGGCGCAGCAAGGGCGCCGGCTCGGCCGGGAAGGACGCCATCAGCGCCTCGCCGCGCTCGCGCGTGGCGGCTTGGAACTCCTGGTGGGTCAGGATGAACAGGTCATTGCGACGGATACCGGCCAGCACCTGCTCGGCGGCGTAGATCGGGTCCATGGCCGCAGCCATCAGATCGACCGGCGGCGCCCCGTTGATGCCGGGCGGCGGCCCCGCGTGGTGGTGGCTGCCACCCGGATTGGCCAGCTCGGGCGGCCGGTTACGCTCGGTGTTGAAGATGTCGGTCTTGACCAGCCCCGGGCAGAACGCCGAAACGCCGATGTTGCGGCCCTCGAGTTCGACGCGCAGGGACTCCATCAGGCCCATGACGGCATATTTGGTGGTGACATAAACACCCAGCATGCCGGCCACCAGGCCCGCCGAAGACGAGGTGGTGACGATGTGACCGCCCTCGCCGTGCGCCAGCATTCGCGGCAAAAAGGTGCGCACGCCGTTGAACACGCCATTGACGTTGACGTTCATGGCCCAGTCCCAGTCGTTCCAGGTGGCGTTGCTGACCTGCGCGGTGATGCCCACGCCGGCGTTGTTGGCCAGCAGGTGCACGTTGCCAAAGACCTCTTGGGCCTCATCGGCAGCGCGTACCATGCCGTCGCGATCGGCCGTGTCGAGCTTGATGGCATGCAGACCGGGGTTGCCGGCCGGGTAACTGGCCAGTGCCGCATCACGGTGCGACTCGCGCATATAGGTAAACACGACCTTCATGCCGGCCGCCGAGAAGACGCGGCCGAGGCCCAGACCGATGCCACTGGAGCCGCCGGTGATGAAGGCAACCTTGCCGCGCACATCGGCGAGCGGCGTCTGGTGGATCGCGGCAGTGGTCATGTTCTAGCCCCTTTATGATGTCGTGAAACTGATGCTGATTGTGCCATGACCCATCCCGCGCCCCATACGCTGGCTACGCTGCAGCCCATCGAATATCCGCCGGAACTGCCGGTATCGCTGTGCCGCGAGCAGATACGCGAGGCCATCATGGCCCATCAAGTGGTGATCGTGTGTGGCGAGACCGGCTCCGGCAAGACCACACAATTACCCAAGATATGCCTTGAGGCAGGTCGCGGCGTTAAAGGTTCCATCGGTCACACACAACCGCGACGTATCGCCGCGCGGACGGTTGCGGCGCGCATTGCCAGCGAACTGCGACAGCCGCTGGGCGAGGCGGTCGGCTACAAAGTGCGTTTTCAGGATCGCACCAAGCCCGGCACGCTGATCAAGCTGATGACCGACGGCATCCTGCTGGCCGAGACCCAGCACGACCGGCTGCTGCGCCGCTATGACACGCTGATCATCGATGAAGCGCACGAGCGCAGCCTGAACATCGATTTCTTGTTGGGCTATATGAGCTGGATGTTGCCGCAACGGCCCGACTTCCGGCTGGTGATCACCTCGGCGACCATCGATCCGGAGCGCTTTTCGCGGCACTTCGGCAATGCGCCCATCATCAATGTCTCGGGCCGCAGCTATCCGGTGGAACTGCGCTATCGCCCTGTGCCGCTGCCCGATGACGAAGAGGGCGATGAGACCGAGGGCTTGGAGCAGGCTGCGATCATTGCCGCAGTCAATGAGCTGTGGCGCGATCAGAGCGGCGACATTCTTATTTTTTTAAGCGGTGAGCGCGAGATACGAGAGACCGCCGAATCGTTGCGCGAACATCAACCGGCGCACTGCGAGATCCTGCCGCTGTATTCGCGTTTGGCGCAGGAAGAACAGGAGCGCGTGTTCCGGCCCTCGGGCCGGCGGCGCATCGTGCTGGCCACCAACGTGGCTGAAACATCGTTGACCGTGCCTGGCATACGCGCGGTGATCGACACCGGTCATGCGCGTATCAGCCGCTATAGCCATCGCAGCCGCCTGCAACGGCTGCCCATCGAAAAGATCTCGCGCGCCTCGGCCAACCAGCGCTCGGGTCGCTGCGGACGTGTGGGCCCGGGCATCGCCATACGCTTGTACGGCGAAGACGACTTTATGGCGCGGCCCGAATACACCGACCCGGAGATACAACGCACCAACCTGGCAGCGGTCATCTTGCAGATGCATGCGCTGCGCTTGGGCAACATCGAACGCTTTCCGTTCGTCGAGCCGCCCGATGGGCGTTACA
>CAIVTJ010000115.1 GCA_903908825.1 uncultured Pseudomonadota bacterium
ACGGGCTCAACACCGACGGCAACCGCGTCGGCCGCATCACCAGCAAGGGTGTTGTCACCGAATATCTGATGCCATCGACTGCGCCCTCGGCGGTAAACCTTGCGGTCGGCCCGGATCGCAACATCTGGTACACGCAGGGCGGCAAGCTGGGGCGGGTCACGCCTGACGGACGCATTACCGAGTTTGCAATCGGTGAGGGCGCACGCGGTGTGGGCTTGTCAGCCGGCAGTGATCGCGAGCCACCAACTCGCCTGGTCAATCGCCTGTATGTTGCCGATGGCGGACGCAATCGCATCGTCTGGTTGCAGTTCGCGCCGGCACCGTGAGCCGGGCGCTTCGATAGAACAAGAACAACAAAAGGGGACAGACATGAACAAAGACCGCACAGATATCGACCGCCGTCAGTTTCTGACCGGCGCTGCTGTGACCGCGGGGGCCCTGACTGCTGCCGGGCGGGTGTTGGCAGCCGCACCGGCAGCAACGGCCAAGTCCTGGTCTGCGCCATTGGCCGAGGTGGCCGGCAAGACCGCCTTCATTACCGGTGGCTCCAGCGGCATAGGCTTGGGGCAGGCACATGTGTTTCACGAGGCCGGCATGAAGGTGGCCATCGGTTACATCCGTGATGATCAACGCGAAGAAGCCGCGCTGGGTTTTACCCGCGACTTGGACCGCATCCAGTGGATCAAAGCTGACGTCACCGACCGCGCGCAGATGAAGGCCGCTGCCGAGGCCGTCGAACAGCGTTTTGGCAAGGTGCACCTGATATCTGCCAATGCGGGCGTGGGCATGAGCGCTTCGGCGGCCAACGCCACTTACTCCGACTATGACTGGTGCGTGTCGGTCAACCAGACCGGTGTGTTCAATACGCTGCGTGAGTTTATGCCGCTGCTGCGCAAGCACGCTGAAGGCGGACACTTCCTGGCGACTTCATCGATGAACGGTTTGCTGCCGGTGACCAATGGCAGTGCCGGCATCTACACGATGACCAAGTTTGCGGTGCTTGGGCTTATCGAGTCGCTGCGTGCCGAATTTGATGCCACCGGTGAGCGCATCGGTGCCTCGGCGTTCTGCCCGGGCTTTGTCACCACCAAGATCGGCGAGGTGGATCTCAATCGCACCGGTGCTTTCGCCGGCACCAAGACCGAAGGCGCGCGTGCGCCGACGGCGGCCAATGCGCCGCGACGTGCGCCGGGCTCCCCGTTCATCGGCATGGACCCCATCGAGGCGGGGCAGATCGTGCTGCGTGCGGTGCGCAATAACGAGCTGTACATCGTTTCGCACGTGGAGTTCGCCCCGGGCATAGCCGAGCGCCACGAGGCCATCATGGCTTCGGTGCATCCGGAAAAGCCGCCGGCTGATCGTGTGGCTATGGAAGTGGTGAATTTGCGCAACCCTTTGTACCCGGCAGAGCGTGATCGCCTGCTGGCGCGTCGCAGGAGCCGCACATGAGTGTGTTGCCACCAACCCGCGACGACCGGGCCATCTGGGATCTCTGGACGGCGAGCTATTACCTGCCCACCGTGACGGTAGCCGATGAGGTGGGGACGTTTGCGGCGCTGTCGGGCCAGTCGCTAGATACCGCGCAGTTGGCAGAGGCTTTGCAAGTCGATGCGCGCGCCTTGCAGATTCACTTGGGTGTGTTGGCGGGGCTGGGCTTGGTCGAGCGGCGCGAAGGCCGTTGGCAAGCCACCGCCACGGCACGCACTTGGCTGCATCCGCAGGCGCAGGGCTATTACGGACCGCTGCTGCACAGGCACCGTCAGCGTGATGCCCTGCACGGGCAATTGCTGGCGACGC
>CAIVTJ010000116.1 GCA_903908825.1 uncultured Pseudomonadota bacterium
ATACGAGATCGAGTAATGTGACTGGAGTTCAGACGTGGCTCTTCCGATCTTGCCGGCATTGCCTGAACCGGCCATAGCCGACATGCCGTCGACCATGCGCGGAATACGTGGGCTGAACACATCACTTTGCAGTCCCAGCGCAAACCGCCAATCGTTGTTGCTGGCCTCAACATAGGCCAGGCCTGGATACAGGCCGTATTTGCCTGACAACAGATCACCGTCGAACAGCTGAGCTACGATCAGGCCGCCCAGCTGGAAGCCGCCGACTTCTGCGCCGCGGATAGACAACAGCAGGGTTGAGAGTCTGGCATCAATTTTTGTGGTGCCTTCGGCCACGCCGGGTAGTGACGGCAGCACCAGAAATGGTGTGGCGTCGGGTTGCATGCGGGCACTTGAGGTGGTGACGGTCGTGCGCAGCGAGCCACCGAGTGTCACTGAGGCATTGCCAAATCGGGTGCCTACGGTGGGGTTTTCTGCCGCCGGTACGGATGCTGCTGAGGCACTGCTCAGTGAGGTGGCGCGGCGCTCCAGTTCGTCCAGACGTGTCTGTTGCTCGCGCAGGCGTACCAGTTGTTGTTCGAGCAGAGCACGCTCCTCGCTGATGCGCGAGCGCAGCGCTGACAGTTCGGTGTCTGACAGTGCACTTGCCGCGCCCTGTGCGGCAACGGTAGTGCTGGCGCACAGCAGCGCTGCGATCAATAACCCAGTGCGGTAATGCCCCAGGATCACGGCGCGATCTCGTAGACGGTCACGCCTTCTTTGATGGTGCGCAGCACTGAGATGTCCTTGATCGTGGAGGCGTCGACCTTGAGCGGATTGGCCGAGAGCACAACCAGATCGGCCAGCTTGCCGGGTTCAAGGGTGCCCTTGGTGGTCTCTTCCTTGATCTGATAAGCACCAGTGCTGGTGACTGCGCGCAGAGCCGCATAGGCAGACACTCGCTCATTGGGCCCGATAACTTGTCCGCTGGCCGACTTACGATTCACGGCAGCATCCACCAGCCCCAGGATAGAAGGCGTCGGGCTGACCGGCGCATCGTGGGACAGCGTCCAGGGCATCTGCAGTTGCTCGAAGGTGTTGGCTGCCAACGAGTGCGCCGCGCGCTCTGCGCCCCACAGTTTCACCACGCTGTCGCCGCCTGGAACGATGCTGGCTGACAGAAAGGTCGGCACTGCGCCGATCTTGCGCATGCGTTCGATCTGGTCAGGGCGCACGTAGCTGGCGTGGATGAACACCGGCCGGTGATCGCGCATGCCGTGCTTGGCGATGACCGCTTCGATGACGCGCAGCGCCTGTTCGACGGCAGCATCCCCATTCATATGCATGTTGATCTGCACATTGGTTTCCCAGAACCGCTCGAAGGCGGCGGTCAGCACTTCATCGGGAATCTGCTGATAGCCGCTGTAACGGCCGCTCTTGCCAGGCGGGTTGTGCGAGTAGGGTTCGCTAAACCAGGCTGTGTCGAGGCTGCCATCGAGCCAGTATTTGACGCCACCGAGCCGCACGCGGTTTACGTAGCGGCTGTCCAGATCAGGTCGCTGTGTCAGCAGTTTGCTGGCTGTGCTTTTACCGTCCACACCATAGGCACGCGAGACACCATAAGCGGCATCGATGACCTGATCGGTCACCGAATCTTTGGCACACACATATAGGTCTATAGGCAGCAGCTTACGATCGATGGCGTTGAGCACTAGATCCACATCATCGTTGCCCAGTCCCAGCCCACACTCTTGCGCGGTGGTTTGTCCGTAACGCGCCCATTCTGCAGCGCCAGCGCTCATCGCGCGGTCGGCCAGTTCGCCGGTAAAAGGCGGACGTTTGAAGCGCACCGCATTGAGTGCGGTTTCCTCCATGGGTCCCAAGGGCTCCCGGCTACCGGGGTTGCGTGTGAAAGTGCCTCCCGTGGGATTGGGCGTGCGTGCATTTACGCCGGCTAACTTCAGCAACGCTGAATTGGCCGCGCCCAAATGACCGGATGAATCGACGACCAGCAAGGGACGCGTGCTCGTCACCTGGTCCAGTTCGGCGGCGGTCGGCGCGCGCTTCTCCGTCATCAGGCGGGCCTGATAGCCGAAGCCGACTATCCACGCACCCTCAGGGACGGTCGCCAAGTGCGCCTTGAGGCGCTCTAGCAGATCAACGATGTCCTTCGAGCCGACCAGATTGGCGTCCATCAGATTCTTGCCGAACTGCACCATGTGACCATGGGTATCTATGAAGCCGGGCAGCATTGTTTTGCCCTGCAGGTCGATGCGTGTGGCCTTTGCCCCAGCCGCGGCTTGCACCTCAGCAAGCGTGCCTGCAGCCAGGATTTTTCCTTCGCGGGTCGCCAAAGCCTCGACATAGGCGGGCTCTCTGCCGGCCATAGTCAGGATGTCACCGCCGCTGTACACCATCGTCGGTGGCAACTCGACAGCCGGTGGTTTAGGTGCGCAACCTGCGCTAAGTCCTGCCAGACAGGCCAGCACCAACGGCATAACAGTGGAGCGGGAAGCAGGTTTGGGTAATGTGAAAGTGGCCGTGGCTCCGCTCATGTTTTCCTCGTTGGGTATTGTCTTCTTGAATGGCAAACTGATCGTCAGACTGAGATTCCAAGGATCGGCGATCCCAGGCGGGTTGTCGACAGGCTCGAGGCTTGTCGTGCTGCGTCTCAAGGCCACAAACTGGAGTCAGTAATGTCATGACCAGTTCGGTCACAGGGAGAAACATCGTGCAACGTTCAGTGCTGTGGTTAGTCGTGATTCTGGCTGCCGCACCGGTGCGCGGCGCGGCTCTTGCCCCGAGCTGGCTGGGGGCGTGGCAGGCCTCGCCCATGGCGCAGGTGGGGCAGCTCAAACCGCTTAAAAACCAGACCGTGCGGC
>CAIVTJ010000117.1 GCA_903908825.1 uncultured Pseudomonadota bacterium
CGCCGATGGTAGTGTGGCTTCAGCCATGTGAGAGTAGGTCACTGTCAGGCTCTTATTGAGCAACCCCCGTCCAGAGCAATCTGGGCGGGGTTTTTGCTATGGTGCGCAATTCGCGCCACCCTCCCCAGTCCAACATTCAATTGGGTCCGCTAACGGCGTTCAGTCTTGGTGCGCCCTCTAGCCGCGCTTGTGCGGTTTTGAGGCCGATGGGGCCGCCCAATCATTTTAAGCCCTGACCGAATTTGGGTCCTTAAGGGCTCTAATTGCGCCTCTGGCCCCTATTCCGGGGTTGCGCCTGTCTTGGCCCGTTTCATGCAATTTCGACCGTAAGCGCGTCACACCCGGACTTCCGGGTCGTGACGCCCATCGACATTTGTGCATCGAACCAGGGAACCCGCTATGACCCATTTCACCGCTCATCGATCCAAGCTCTTATGGCCGCTGATGCTGACTACCCTGGCTATTGTCAGTGCGTGCAGCAAGGCGCCGGCGCCTGTGGCGGTCGCCACGCCTGCCGCGACGCCCGGTCTGGGCATCAGACCTTTGGGCGATGAGACGGTCAAAATTGACATGAGCAAGATTTATTCGGATGACCTTAAAAAGGTCTTTGGATATATCGATGACCACATCGACGAGCACGTGGTCAATCTGCAGAAGTGGATACAGCAGCCCAGCATCTCCAATACCGGCGAGGGCATGCAGGAATCGGCGGAGATGGTCAAAGGCTTCTTTGATCAGCTCGGTTGCCAACAGACCAAAGTCTATGACGTCGGCGTCACCGAGTGGGGTCAGCAGGGCAACCCGGTGGTTTATGCCCATTGCGACGAAGGCGCGGAAAAGACCGTGGTCATCTATTGGATGTACGACACCATGCCGGTGACGCAGCCGGACCTGTGGAAGGCGCCGCCCTTCGAGGGACGATTGGTAGAGCAGGCGCCGTTCAAGAAAGTGCTGATCGGTCGCGGCGCCGTCAACTCCAAGGGCCCGCAGATGGCGCAGTGGAATGCGTTCATGGCCATGAAGGCCGTGATGGGCAAGTTGCCGGTCAACTTGATCATCGTCGCCGAAGGCGACGAAGAGCGCATGTCCATGGGTTATCGCAAGTTCGTCAAAGATCATCCGGACTTGTTCAAGGGTGCCGACGCCATGTACCGCTTTGGCGGCCAGGGCAGCATCAGCGGCGGTTCGGAAGGTTGTGTGTTCGTCGAACTGACTACGAGCGGCGCCAAGTGGGGCAGAGGCCCGAACTACAGCGACATTCATGGCGGCAATAAGCGTTCGGTGGATTCGCCGGCCTGGCGCCACATCAAGATGCTCTCGACCTTGGTTGATGCCACAGGCAACAAAGTCATGATCGATGGCTTTTATGATGACGTGGCGCCGCTGACCGCAGACGAAAAGCGCAAATTGCTGGATGCGTCCAAGCGGGTGAAGCTCGATGTGGCCGCCAAGAACCTGGGCGTGGAGCGCTTCATCGCCGATGACCCGCTGGCCTACGTGACCATGGCCCGCTATGGCACATCGATGAACCTCGATGGCATCTGGGGCGGCAATATGTTCGCGGGTGGCTCGGGCGCAATCCTGCCTAATAAGATCACCTCCAAGCACAACTTCCGTTACGTCCCGAATATGACCGGGCCGGACATCGTCAAGAAGCTGCGCAAGCACCTCGACAAACATGGCTTCCAGGACGTGGAAATCAATGTGGTCGGCGATGTGCCTTGGGCCAAGGTCAGCTACGACAACGACATCTCTCGCGCCGCGATGAGCATGTTCGATTCCTTCGGCCTGACCTATGACCAACCGGTTGAAAACCAGACCTCGATTCTGGGTGGCTACTGGCCGGCGTACCTGTTCTCGGGTGACCCCATCAACATCCCCATCGTCAGCGGCTCGGCCGGCACCGGCGGTAATGCTCATGCCGCCAACGAATGGTGGGTCATTGAGGGCGCGGGCAACACCTATGGCATGGCCGGCGCAGAAAAGTCCATTGCCACCGTGCTGTTCAACTATGCCGGGCTTAACAAGCCTACCGCTGCAGCCAAGCAGTGAACCGGGAAGCCCCTATGAGCCAGCCGCTGATCTCGCTACAGAACCTGAAGAAGATTTATCAACTGGGTGATAACACCGTGCACGCCCTGCGTGGCGCATCGCTGGACATCATGCCCGGGGAGTTCGTGACGATTACCGGTCCCTCCGGGTCCGGCAAGTCCACGTTGATGCATATTTTGGGGTGTCTCGATCGACCCACCGAAGGCAAATACCTGCTCGGCGGCCGCGACGTGTCGAATCTATCGCGCGATGAACTGGCGGATATCCGCAACAAGCAGATCGGTTTCGTGTTCCAGGGCTTCAATTTGCTACCGCGCACCACGGCAGTAGAGAACGTTGAGGTGCCGCTGTTGTACTCGCGCCCGATCATGGCAGCCCAGGAACGTAAGGATAGGGCTCTGAAAGTGCTGGCTTCGATGGGCCTGTCGGACCGCGCCGATCATCATCCCAGCCAGTTGTCGGGCGGTCAGCAACAGCGCGTGGCCATTGCGCGCGCCTTGGTCAACGAGCCCTCGCTGATCCTGGCCGACGAGCCGACAGGCAACCTCGACACCAAGACCAGCATTGAGGTCATGCGAACCTTGCAGGAACTGCGGGAGCAACGCTCTATTACTATCGTGCTGATTACCCATGAGCCTGATATCGCGGCCTATGGCACACGCATCATTGCAGTCCGCGATGGCGTGATCTTGAGTGACAAGCCGAATGTGCCCCGCAGCACCTATGAGGTCCCTGCCATAGAACCTTTGGCCGCGACGGCCTGAGGGCAAGCACAGCCATGATCCCCTTGGGACATTACCTGGGCTTGGCCGCTCAAGCGCTGCTACGAAATCGCGTGCAAACCAGCTTGGCGATGCTGGGTGTCACGGTCGGAGTCGGTGCTTTGGTTACCAGCATTGCGCTGGGTCGTGGTGCTCAAGAGGCGATACACGACCAGTTGCTGGCAGCCGGTGCCAACACCATCGTCATCACAGCGGGAAACTATCAGGCTCAGCGACCGCAAAACAATGACGAAACCGTAGGCCATGGCGCGGCAGCCGCGGCAGTGCTGCGCCCTGATGGCCCGGACGTGTTGGTCTCGCTAGCTAGGCCATCGCCCTGGCTCAGCTCGGGCCAATTTTTACGGACTCACTACGAGGATGATCCGATGGCCGTGCATGACCATCCGACGGCTAAGGAGCGTCTGGGTGATGTGATGGCCGGACTCGGCTCAGCCGCTACGCTGACACGTGACGATGCTGATGCGATACGCAAAGAGTTGCCTGGGGTGCAGTTCGTCTCGTCGGGTGTTCATGAAAATGCGCGGGTCACGGCAGAAGGCGTTACACCTAAAACCTGGTTTACACGTCTGCACGGCACGGAATCGGATCTGCCCTCGATACGTCGCGGCTGGAGCTTTCCTCATGGCGCATTTCTATCTGCCAGGCAAGTCGAGGCGGCCGAGCAGGTCATGGTCCTGGGCAAGGTGGCCGCCGATCACCTGTTTGGCGAAGGCGTTAACCCGGTAGGAAAAACAGTCAAGTTGTGGAATCAGGCTTTCACCGTTATCGGTGTTGTGGGCAGTCGCACGTGGACCACGCAGC
>CAIVTJ010000118.1 GCA_903908825.1 uncultured Pseudomonadota bacterium
CCAGCGGAGCCACCATGCTCTCGACCATCTGGTGTTGCTGGTCGAGCAGCTTGTATTGATCCTCGACCAATACGTTTTGGCCGTGCTGTGTGTCTTGAAACTCTTTCTGGAACGTCATGGCCTGACGAGGGTTGATCTTGGCCACTTGTGCAGTGAACTGGTTTTGTCCATCCGCACTGGACAAGTCGTATTGACTGGCCAAAGTCTTGATTTGACCAGCCTCGGCAACGTCTTGCTGCTGGCGTTTTATGTCCATCTGGCGCAGCTGCGAGGTGTCGATCATGTCTTTGAGCGAATACGCTTTGGCCATTGACCCGGCAATGTCTGCGCCGCCCTGGCCGATGCTGGCAAGCGTGTTGGTGTCAAGTTGCGCCATATCAGCCCCCCACCGGTGTTACCGGTGCAACGCCAGACCCGCCCAAACCCTTAAGCGTGTTGGCCAGCGTGTATTGGTTCAAAGCGTTGTTGAATGCGCCGGTCACGCCTGCGGTCTGGCCTATTGCGATATTTGCCATGTTGGTCCCTTGACCAATTGCAATGTTCCCGACGTTGCTGGCAGCCTGACCCACGTTGGCAGCCTGACCGGCCGCAGCTGCCTGACCTTGCCCCACGGCCCCTGCAAGCTCGTTTACGCGCTGCCCGTAGGTTTGGTTGGCAAGTCCACTGCCGTATTCGTCCAATGCCTTGAGCGTGTTCCCAGAGAGCCCCAGACCCATTGCCGCCGCTTGGGCTTTGGTGGCTTCCAGTCCCTGCGTCTTGGTGAACTCGTAACCCGGCAAGTTCTGCAGGGTCTGCATGATCGAGTTCTTGTCAGCGCCGGGGGTCAGGCCCAGCAGCTGCTGATATTGCGGGATCGCGGACTCGCCCAGCTGGCGGTAAGGCGCAGACAGCGCAGCTTGATCGGCAACGGCCTTTTGCTGCGCGTCTACGGCAGTCTGGGTGGCTTGTTTGGTGGCCGATGCGGCTTTGTTGCTGGCGTAGATTGCCGCGCCGCCTGCAATTACGGCAGATCCGGCGATTGCCGCGCCAAGTGGAATTGCTGCTAAAGGCATTTGCGCACCCATTCCTTGATGGAAAGCGACAAGACCACACCGGCCCTGCCAAAATATTCAGCTTCGGCAACCTCCGTAAATCCGAGTGCTAAGGATAACGCCTTAGCCCGGCTGTTGCCATGCTCGACAAAAGTTGTTAGAGAAGTCGCGTCCGTGTTTTGAAACAGCCATTTGCTGCCAGATGCCGCCTTGATCGCCACAGACGGCCCTCGCGCCTTGGGCAGAAACTGCGTGTGAATACTCCACACGCCATCGGCTTCCCGATAGCACAGGAACCCGCCCTGGTCATCGCCCAAGAACACAGCGCGACCAGAGTCGAGCAAAGGACCGACATCGATGTCCGCGCTCTGGCCCAGCAGGATCGCGTCCCGCAGCGCCGGGTGATTACAGATCGCGTTGATTGCGTCGATGTCATGGAACGGCTTAATCACGAGAACCCGACCTCGCCTTCGGCTTGAAACGTCAGCGCCGTGGCAGTACCTGCGCCGCCGACAAGGTAATCGGTCGATTCAAGCCGCAGCATTCCGTACCAGTCGAAGTACGAGTTGGCCGCCACGCTTGTGCCTGTGCCGATGACTTCAGTGCCGGCCGTGTTTGCACCCGTGGCGCCCTTGTACAAACTGAACGTGGCCGCTGTGGCGGTTTTGTTCACGATGCGGATGTGCCGCAGGATGACAAACGGTTGGGTGAGCGTGAGCCCAACCGGCCCTGCCACGGAGTTTAAAGCGCAATTGAGGATGTTGGTCGTGAGCGTAGTGGTGAGCGCGACGGGTCCAACACTGATCACGCGATTACTGGCCATTTGCGGCTCCAAGGGCATCGATGCGAGTTTGAATAATCGCGGCCTTGTCACGAGCCTGATCCAGCACTCGTTGTTTCGCTTCAGACAGCGCGGCCGCAAGTGCTGCAGAATCTTCGGCAAACGGCGCGGTGCGAGCCTCAAACGGTGAGCCTGTGACGCGGAACTCGGGGCTGGGTGAGTCGCCCTCGATGTAAACCGTGACGCCTGTGCCGATGTGCAGGTAGGGGGTGAGTTGCATAAGTTTTACGTCCAACAGGGGATATAGTATTTCGTGCCGTCAAGATTGATCGGCAGCCATTTGGTCGGCGCAGTTGTGCCTGTGCCGGGCTTGTTGGTGGCGGTAAACGTGGCGGTTTGTGCGCCCGTGGTTGCGCTGGTGTTTACGCGCAGTGCAGTTTGACCAACGCCGGTTGCGGCTATTTGCAATGCAGACGTGGCGGCTGTGCCGCTGGCTTTTACATCAAGCGTAAAGCCGCTGGTCGATGAACTCAGCGTCAAACCGCCAGTGGTTCCGCTGTATGTTCCTTTAAGCGTGCCGCCGGGACTGAACTCAATGTTTCCATTTGCGGTTGGGCCAATGCCGGATGTAAAAGTTATTGACCCTCCGTTTCCGGCAGGGGCATTACTACTTCCTGCGCTTAAGGAAAAATTGCCGCCGTTACCGGTTCCTGAAGCGTATGTATCACCTGCGGTTAATGTAAAAGAACCGCCATTTCCTGTTGGCGCAATGGTAATTCCTGCAGTTGCACTAAACCCACCGCCATCACCAGACACTAATGCTGCTGAACTACCAGCGGTCATGTAAACGCCGCCGCCGCTAGCGTAATTTGCATTGGAACTGCTATTGCCGCCGTTAAAAAAGACGCCGCCGCCGCCGCCGCTAGTGCTGCCGTTTCCGCCCCCAGCGTTAAAAGTCATTGACCCGCCTATGCCGGAGCTTCCTGAGCCGCCGTCACCTGCGTAAAAATTGAACGCGCCGCCGTCATTGGTTCCACCAGAAGATCCGCCATTACCCGCATAAAAACTAAACCCGCCGCCAAAAGTGCTGCCAGAACCGGCTTGCATGATGAACGCATTGCCGCCGCCGCCATGACTTGAGTCAGCCGCTGTAAAATACGCCGCAGATCCATCTTGACCACTGAGCATGGTCATTGTGTTTGCAGCATCATCCCACTGATACTTGATCGACGCCGCGAACGCGCCGCTGGCGTTGTATTGGATGTAGTTGGTTAGTCCTGCCGCGCTGGTCTGCTGCACAGTGGGCATTGGCATCGGCCATTCGTTTTCGTCTGAATCGTTGAAGCTCAAGACCTCAGACACGTTTGCGTTTGACGTGGTGGTCACGATCCCAGCACCACCACCGGCCACAGAGGCGGTCAGGTAGTTGTACAGCTGCCTAAACCACGCCTCCCATGGCGGCGTGAGGTTGTTGCCGTTGCTGATAACGCGATCAGGAACCGGAGGTAGAACGCTCATTGCTGACGCCCTCGAATCGAGACAGCTGCGGAAGTAATCACAAACTTCACCGGATCAGTCATTCGATAACGGAACACAAAATCCCGAGCACTTCCAAACCTGCGCCAAACAGCACGAACAAGGTAGTTGCCAAGAGCACCAATGCTTGCGGTTCGGGGAGTTGAAAATGTTCGGCCATTGTTCTTGCTGACCTCCAAAGACACTTGAGGATCGACTCCCTGACCGCTTGCCAAACCCACACCAGATTCCACATCGAGGTAAACCTCATCTATCCCGATCACGTTGAAGTTGTTGCTGGCGTGACGAGTCACAATCTCGCGCAAAATCGTCGTGCCGTTGTCCGTGTAGGCCGTGTCTGAGTATTTGTACACATTGCCGTTAACGTAATCGCTGACCAGCGTAGAGCCAGCGTATTGAGTTGAAAATTGGCCGATGTGACGGGTGGCATAGGCTGACGTAACGCCAGTCTGCGTTTCGCTCCAAATGCCGGTTGAGCAGTCGAACAGGAACGAGCGGTCAGCCGAGGGGCTGGTCAGCTGATACATGGGGTGGCCGTTGGTCACATAAGCCAGAGCCACCATGTCAGTAACAGTTGAGAAACTGGCAAAGATCTTGTCCAGATCAGGCGTCGAGATCACCGAAATGCCGTAGCCCTGCACTCGACAGACTTGCGCCGTGCCTTGCGGGTTGTGCGCCAGAAAGATGATCGAGTTGTCGATGTGAGCACGCGACCAGATGGCTTCAATACCATATTCACTGGTGGCAGGAATGATCGGGGCAAACGGCTGGG
>CAIVTJ010000119.1 GCA_903908825.1 uncultured Pseudomonadota bacterium
CAGGCTGTCAGCGTCTATGGCATAGACGTCGCGCACCTTGCCGCGATGCAGGCGTTGCAGGCTGCGGATGTCGGTCTCAAACACGATGGGCAGTGGGCTGGTCAAGGTTGTTACCATAGCCACGAAACGGGCGCGCATCTTGCGGCCCGTCCCCGAACCGGGTCAAGGCTCCAGAGCGTCGTCAGCACTATGCAGTGGATGGGAAAGATCATCGGTGCCTCGCTGGGCGCTGTCGCCGGCCCCGTGGGCGTCGCAGTGGGTGCCATGCTGGGTCACCAATACGATCTGCAAGTGGCCAGGCGCCAAGCTTCGCAGCAGATTGAGCCAGGCCAACTGTTCTTTCATGCCACCTTCCGGGTGATGGGCCATGTGGCCAAGGCTGATGGCCGGGTCAGCGAACGCGAGATCGCCGCCGCACGCAGCGTCATGGCCGCACTGCGCCTGTCGCCGGCGCAGGTCATGGAGGCGATTGCCTGCTTCACGCAGGGCAAGGCGGCCGGCTTCAGCTTGGACACTGAATTGGCGCGCCTGTGTCAGGTCTGCAGCCCCGCTAGCGGTCTGCGCAGTGTGTTTGTCGAATTGCAGTTGCGCGCTGCTTTGGCGGGTAACGATCTCAGTGCGCCGGTGCGGGCGCGACTGACGCGCATGGCGCAGTTGCTGGGTTTTGATGCGGCGGCTTTGGCCAGTCTCGAGTCAGCCCTGCGCGGAGGCCGGGCGGGTTTTAGTGGCGAAGCCAGCACCGCCAACACCGAGTTGCGGGTCGCTGCCGCCTATCGCGTGTTGGAGATCGCGCCCGAGACTGACGATGCCGAGGTCGTCAAAGCCTATCGCCGTCAGATGAGTCGTCATCATCCCGACAAGCTCAAAGCCAACGGCTTGCCCGAATCGATGCTCGAACACGCCAAGCAGCGCACCCAGCAGGTACGCGAGGCATATGAGCTACTGCGGGAGCATCGTGGCTTGGGTTGACCGCTAGCGCTCGCGTAGACTCATGCCCCATGAGCGCAACTAACCGCCTAAGTCCCTGGATCGCCCCGTCCATCTTGTCAGCCGACTTTGCGCGGCTGGGTGATGAGGTCACGCAGGTGCTGGCCGCTGGCGCTGACATCGTGCACTTCGACGTCATGGACAACCACTATGTGCCCAACCTGACCATAGGGCCTCTGGTGTGTGAAGCGCTGCGTAAGCACGGCGTGACCGCACCCATCGATGTGCACTTAATGGTCAAGCCGGTCGATCGCATCATTCCCGACTTCGCCAAAGCCGGTGCGACCTACATCAGCTTTCATCCCGAGGCCAGTGAGCACATCGATCGCACCATTGCCTTGATCCGCGAATGTGGTTGCAAGCCGGGCCTGGTGTTTAACCCGGCAACGCCCTTGCATTACCTGGACCACACGCTGCAGCAGCTGGATTTAGTGCTGTTGATGTCGGTCAATCCGGGCTTCGGCGGACAGCGCTTCATCGAGGCCACATTGCCCAAGCTGGCCGAAGCACGCCGGCGCATAGATGACGGCGGGCGCGCTGTGCGTTTGGAAGTGGATGGCGGCGTGAAGGCCGATAACATCGGCGCCATTGCGGCCGCGGGTGCCGACACCTTCGTGGCAGGGTCGGCTATTTTCGGAGCGGGTGACTATGCGCAGCAGATTGCTCTGATGCGCAGTCGCATTGCTGCAGCGACGCTTTAGTCTTCGTCGTCCTCGTCTTCATCGTCCACAACGCGTCGCTGCGGCGGCCGCACGCCAGGCTTGTTGGGTACTTGCACGGCAATCGTGACCGGGCGTGTCTTCATCTTGGGGCGTGCATTGAAGACTACGATGGTCTTGCCGGTAGCGCGCAACAGCCCCTGCTCTTCTAGCACTTTAAGAACACGTCCGGCCATCTCACGTGAGCAGCCGACCAGGCGCGAGAGCTCCTGGCGGGACACTTTTATCTGCATGCCCTCGGGATGGGTCATGGCATCGGGCTCGCCACACAGATCCATGATGGCGTGTGCCACGCGGCCGGTGACATCGACG
>CAIVTJ010000120.1 GCA_903908825.1 uncultured Pseudomonadota bacterium
CACGCACACGCTTAGCAGGCAACTCGAGCAGGGCGTGCTGACGCTGCGCGACTCTGGCAACTTGGTGTTAGACCGCGACTTGGTACTGCTCATCGAAGGCACAACGGCGGGCGCTCAGTCTCTGCTGGCCTGTGATGGCGACGACTATGTTGCGCTGGCCAGTTTCACCGTCGCTGTGAGCGCCAAGCCCGTGCGCGATGCACGCGCCGTCAAGTTGCTGGTCGACTGCTCGGGCTCTATGGATGGCGACGGCATCAAGCAGGCGCGGGCAGCGATGCTGGCCACCTTGAGCAGCTTGCAGTCGGCTGATCTGGTCAGCCTCACCCGCTTCGGCAGCACGGTGCAACACGTGACCGACGGGCTACAGCTTCTGGGGCCTGCAACCACGCTGGCCCTCAATAAGGCGGTGCGTGCAACGCAGGCCGACCTGGGTGGCACCGAAATGCTGGAGGGAATCGAGGCTGTGTTAGCCATACCGGCACCCGCAGGCCTGGTCGCCGACGTGCTGATGATCACCGATGGCGAGATATGGGAAGTCGACACCCTGCTTGAGCGTATCGCTACGGCCGGTCATCGCTTGTTCGTTATCGCAGTCGGCGCCACCCCCAACGAAGAACTGGCGCGCAAGGTGGCCGGTCTGACCTGCGGTGCCTGTGAATTTGTGACGCCCAACGAGAACATGAAGCGAGCTGTGCAACGCCTGTTGGCCCGCATGGCTGCGCCGGTGCTGCGTGTGGACGAGGTCCAATGGCCCCAGACGCCCGCCTGGACCGTGGGCGTTGGCGATCTGGTGTTCCCCGGCGATACCGTGCACGTGCTGGCCGGCTTCAATTCCCGGCCTGCAGGGCAAGTCACGGTCTCTATCGCAGGTGCTGACCAGCCTTGTTTGCAGACGCTGAGCCTATCCGCAGCGGTCTCTATCGATACGACGTTGGCTCGTTTAGGCGCAGCGCGTCGTCTCGAAACGCTGTCGCCCGAAGCGGCCGCAGCCTTGGCCGAGCAGCATCAACTAGTCACGCGCTTTACCAGTTGTGTGGTCGTCATGAAGCGCGACGACGCGCAGCGCTCATACGCCTTGCCCGCGGTACGCAAGGTGCCCAGCATGATGGCCGCCAGCTATGGTGGGAGTAGCACGGTCTGTTTCTCGATGTCTGCGCCTGCCGTAAAGCACATGCATGACTCCAACGCCAGCTACCAACAAGCCATATACCTTAGCCGCTCCGACTCAATCCGCTTCGAACTGTGGAAGCAGGAATTTGCGTCCTCATTGGCCGCGCATGTGTTGAGTGGCGGCGCAATACCGCAGACGCTTGCTCAGCTCGTCCGCATCCAGAAGCCACTTCCGCCCATTTACGACCTGCTGGAGCTGATTGAACACGGTGTGCGAGAGGTCGATGTGGTGGCAGCTTGGCTGGCAAACCTGTGCGAGGAATACGGCCAAGACTGCTTCCCCGATCGCTTGCAGCGGCGGTTGCTCAGCGCAGCAGACCGGCAACTGCGAGAACACCTGCGGCAACTCTGATCGGCCCTGATTGGCTGCCGCTTAAAGGAGCCCCCATCACCGTACCTGTCGGGCCTACGCTGTAGTCCTCGGCCCCAAATGAGGCTTGACTTATTGACCGTCTCGTTTCATAAATTGCGGCGCAGAACTCTCAAAGCCTGCCAAAACACAACACCATAGGGGAGTCAGATGGATATTATTTCGCCGGCCCAGTACGGCCTTGTCTATAACGCGTTCTCTTTCGCGATTGCCGTAATGGGTGCCGCGACTGCTTTCTTGTTC
>CAIVTJ010000121.1 GCA_903908825.1 uncultured Pseudomonadota bacterium
ACCTGTGATGTCACATCTGTCACACGGGTGCCGCCGCATCTGTGCCTATGCCTTGCTGACCGTGCTGGGACTGGGCGCTAGCGCGGCGGCTCTGGCCGCACCGGACTGTGCCCGGCAGCCTGCTGCAGCGCCCGCGCTGGCCAGGCTCACCCGGGTGATGGCCACCGGCCGCTATGTGGCTTACCAGCCGACGCAGATACGCATCATCGACGGGCAGGCCAGTCGCGCCGATGAGGCAGGCATCACCGCCGATCTGACCGTCTTGCGCCCGCACTTTGATGGCTTGATCACTTACAGCGTGGGCAACGGGGCTGACCGCGTGGTGGACGTTGCGGCACGGCTGGGATTCCGCGCGGTCATCCTGGGCGTCTGGAATATTGATGATGAGCAGGAGTTATCTCTGGTGCGGGCGGCGATTGCCCGCCATCCGCAGTTGATTGTCGGCTTGTCGCTGGGCAACGAACGCATCTTGGCCGGCACCACCGACATGAATCAGTTGGCACAACGCATACAACGGTTGCGCAGTCGTTTGCCGGCTCTGCCGTTGACCAGTACCGAGCCGTTTCATCTCTGGCTGCAACCTGCCGCTGTAGCAGTGCTGCGCAATGCGGACTTCCTGTTGGCTAACGTGCATCCGGCTTTTCAGCCTTGGTTCCGTGAGGCCGATGATTTCAACGCTGCAAAGTTTGTCGTCAACGTCACAGCGCAACTGGCAGCGGTGTTCTGCGGTCCGGTATTGGTCAAAGAGACGGGCGTGCCAACCGCTCCGGCAGATAGGGGCTTTACGGCAGAGCGTCAGGCCAGCTTTTACCAATCGTTGAAAAATCAATTAAAGCCTGATGAACGGCGCGCCTTTGCATGGTTTTCGGCTTTTGATGCGGCTTGGCGCGTGAATGACTCGCATCCCACAGCAGGCCCGCAGCCGCAGGAAGGTTCCTGGGGCCTCTACACAGAAGATCGCAAGCCCAAGCTTGTAATTGGACAGTTGTCGCCGCTGATGCGCTAGAGTCCGGTAGTCGATAACCATAATTAGGGGGGCTCTATGATTAGGCATGCTTCGGTTTCCGCGTGCGTGCGCGCTGCATTGAGTATCGGTCTGATGTCATTGCCGGCTGCAGCTTTTGCGCAGCAGGCGCAGGTCGCTGATGACGCGCTGGAAAGTGTCATCGTCACCGGTTCACGCATTGTGCGCGACGGCTTTCAGTCACCGACCCCCGTCAGCGTCATGGGCTTGGATCGCATCGAAGAGCGCGCCGCCAGCAACATCGGCGATGCCCTCAACGAACTGCCTGCGTTTCGCGGTACCCAAACACCTGCTGCGCAGGGCTTCAGCACCGGCTATGTCGGTGGTCGCGTGCTTGACCTGCGCGGTCTGGGTACGCAGCGCACGCTGACCATCGTCGATGGCAAGCGCTTCGTGCCCTCCACGACGCAGGGCACTGTCGATACCAACATGATCCCCAGCGGCATCATCGAGCGCGTTGAGGTGGTCACCGGTGGTGCATCGGCCGCCTATGGCTCAGACGCAGTCGCCGGCGTGGTCAACTTCATCGTTAACGAGAAGATGACGGGCCTTAAAGTTTCGGGCGAATACGGCGTCTCGGCACTGGACGACGACAAGACAACGGCTTTCCACTTTTCCGGTGGCACCAGCGCATTCGGTGGCCGCGGTCATATCGTGTTTGCCGCAGATCTTGAATCCAACACCGGTATCGGCACCTGCACCACTCGCGACTGGTGCGCCGACGAAGTGCTCAACTTCGGCCGTCCGCCGGCCACGGCAACCCCCAATCAGCCGCAGATCAGCGTGGTACCGGCCGTCAACGGTCTATTCCCGATCCCGGCCAACAACATCCTGCCGGATATCCGTCCGTCGACCATCGCCCCGGGTGGCGTGATCAACACCACCTCGCTGGCCGGCTTGACCTTCAACCCTGATGGTTCAGCGCGGCCGTTTGTCTATGGCAGCCTGGTCAACAGCCTGTACATGATCGGCGGTGAGGGCGAAGGCCGTAACGGTTACTTCGAAGGCATTCCGATTAAGGCCGCCACCGAGCGCGGCGCGGTGTACAGCCGCCTGAAGTACGACATCAGCGACGACCTGGTGGGTCGTTTCGACCTGTCTTACGGACACTTGGAAGGCATTCATTACGCCGGTCAATACCGCAACACGCTGGGCACGACCGCGCTGACCATCTTGCGCACCAATCCGTTCCTGCCGACTTCCAGCAATGCCACTTATGACATTGCCAAGCGCATGGATGCTGCCGGCGTGACTTCGTTCCAGTTGGGCCGGCACTATGCGGAATTCGGTAATCCCAGAGTGCTGTCGGATAACGGCGCGCTGCGTGCCGTGGCAGCCCTGAACGGTAAGCTCGCCGGCACCTGGACCTGGGATGCGTCCTACACTTATGGTCGTAACGACTATAAAAACACCGTCAGCAACAACGTCATCAATTCCAAGATGGCTAACGCCTTCAACGCGGTGAAAGACGCCACGGGCAAAGCGGTCTGCAGCATCAACGCCGATGCCAATCTGGCCAATGATGACCCGGCCTGCGTGGCACTGAACCCGTTCGGTAACCAGATCAACCCGGCGGCCTGGACCTATGTCACCGGCAACTCGGTGCAGACCAACGTCACCACCGAGCAAGAGCTGGCCGCCAACGTGCAGGGCGCACCCTTTGCTACTTGGGCGGGTGATGTGTCGGTGGCCACGGGCTTGGAATATCGCGTTGATGACATGGTCGGTACGGCCGACGCCATTTCGCAAGCCTTGGGCTTCTTTGGCTCCAACGCGCAGAACATCGCCGGCAAGGTCACGGTCAAAGAGGCTTACGCTGAGACCATCGTGCCCTTGGCCAAGGATGTCTTCCTGGCGCATGACCTTGATGTCAACGGCGCAGTGCGTCACACGCAGTACGAGCGCAACGGTGCCAATTCATCCAGTAACGTCAGCGCCACGACTTGGAAGCTGGGCGGTACTTGGGCGCCGTTTACCTCAGTGCGTTTCCGGGCCACCAAGTCGCGTGATATCCGTGCGCCCAACGTGTCCGAGTTGTATGGCCCGCAGACCAGTGGCTTCTCGATCCTCACCGATCCGGTCACCGGCTTGCAGACTAACCATGCGCTGACTTCAGGCTCCAACCCGGACCTCAAGCCCGAGCAAGCAGACACGCAGACTTTCGGTGTGGTGCTGCAGCCGCAGGTGGATGGCGCTCTGGGTCGTCTGCAGATGTCGGCCGACTACTACGACATCACCATCAACGACGCCATCGGCACGCTGGGCAACGCGACCATCGTCAACCGTTGCTATCAGGGTGCCACTGAGTTGTGCGCACTGGTGACGCGCGATCCGGTCAGCAACATGGTGACGCTGGTCAAGGACGTGCTGCTGAACGTCAACAAGCTGATTACCCGTGGCTTGGATGTGGAGCTGAGCTACAAGCAGCCGATGGGCGCTGCCGGTAATCTGGACCTGCGTCTGTTGGCGACCTTCGTGGCTGATCTGAAGACGGTGGATACCGCTGGCACCCTCGATCGGGCCGGCTATACCGGTCTGCGCGGTGGCCAGATTCCGGGCATCCCGGATTACACGCTGGACAGCATGGTCACTTGGCGTAAGGGCCCGCTGCAGACCAGTCTGCATGCGCGCTACATCCCCAGTGGCAAGTTCTTCATCGGCTTCATCGGGCCGGATGAGCCGGGTTGGTCGCTGTCCTCGACTTCGGTCAACAAGGGCATCACGTCCAACCGCAATGATGTGCCGTCGGCGATGTACTTTGATCTGAGCGGTCAGTACGCCATCAGCGGTCTGACGGCCAATGATCTGGTGGTGTTCGGTGCCATCAATAACGTGACCGATAAAGACCCGCCGCGCACGCCCGGTGCCAACGGTTCGGGTAACAACGTGCTGTTTGATGTGACCGGTCGCGCGTACAAGATCGGACTGCGTTACAAGTTCTAAGACTTTTGGTGCTTAAGGCTGCGGGCAGGCGGAATTAAACCTCCGCCTGCTCCAGCGCTTCACTGGCCTGCAACCACAGCGCTTCGGTGGTTTCAGTTTCGCGCGTGACCTTCGCGCGTTGCGCAGTGACTTCCAGCAGCCGTTTTTTCGCGCCTTCGGCATAGAGGCCGGCATCGGCCAGTTGCTCATCAAGCTGCGCTGCCTCGGCCGCAAGCTTGGCCAGACGTCGCTCACAGTCATCCACTTTGGCCTTCAGGGGCGCCAGTTTGGTGCGCCGCTCGGCCTCTTCACGTTTACGTTGTTTGCGATCTTCGGCCGTCGGCGTAGCGCTGGCGGTGGTGCTGGTCGTGGCATCGGCTGCGACGGGTTTGACTGCGCTGCTATCGAGCCAGCGCGCATAGTCATCCAAGTCACCGTCAAACTCCTGTAGCCGGCCATCGTGGACCACATACAGCGTGTCGCTGACGCTACGCAGCAGGTGGCGGTCATGCGAGACCATCACCACGGCACCGGCAAAATCCTGCAGCGCCATGGCCAGTGCCTGACGCATTTCCAAGTCCAGATGATTGGTGGGTTCGTCCAGCAGCATCAGATTGGGTCGCCGCCAAGCCACCAGACCCAACACCAGACGTGCTTTTTCACCGCCTGAAAAGGGTGCGACCGGCTCGAACACACGATCACCCATGAAGCCGAAGCTGGCGAGGTAATCACGAAATTCCTGATCCGTGCCCAAGCGACCGCTGTCGACGGCCGTGCGTCGCAAATTGCCCATGGGCGTATCGGTGATGTCCAACTGCTCTAGTTGATGCTGCGCGAAGTAGCCGATAGACAGGTCACGGGCATCGGTGCGTGTGCCGCTGGCCGTGGCCAGTTCGCCGGCGAGCAGCTTGATCAGTGTCGACTTGCCTGCGCCGTTGCGCCCTAGCAGTGCGATGCGATCGCCGGGATAGAGCGTCAGATTGATGCGGCTGAGCAGTACGCGCTCGCCGTAACCGGCTGACTGGTTTTCGATGGCCAGCAGTGGACGCGGTAGCTTGGCCGGTTGTGCAAAGCTGAAGGTGAAGGGTGAGTCGACATGCGCCGGTGCGATGCGTTGCATGCGCTCCAACGCTTTGAGGCGGCTCTGCGCCTGCCGGGCTTTGGTGGCTTGCGCGCGAAAGCGCTCGACGAAGGCCTGCATGTGCTGGATGTCGCGCTGCTGTCGCTCATACAAGGCCGATTGCTCGGCCAGGCGTGCGGCGCGCTGCACTTCGAAGTCGCTGTAGTTGCCGCGATAAGCGGTGGCCTGACCGTGTTCGATGTTGACGATGCGATCGACCACGCGATCGAGAAACTCACGGTCATGCGCGATCAGCAGCAGCGTGCCCGGATAATTGCGCAGCCATTGTTCCAGCCACAGGATGGCATCGAGGTCCAGGTGATTGGTCGGCTCGTCCAGCAGCAGCAGGTCGGAGCGGCACATCAAGGCCTTGGCCAGATTGAGCCGTACCCGCCAACCGCCCGAGAACTCGCGCACGGCACGTTGCTCATCGGCTGTGGCAAAGCCCAAGCCGTTCATCAGTTGCGCGGCGCGTGCACGCGCATCGTAGCCACCGGCCGCCGCGTATTCGGCATACAACTCGCCCAGCTTTGCACCGGCGTTAGCGTCTTGTTCCGCAGCAGCGATGCGTGACTCCAGCGCGCGCAGCGGTGCATCGCCATCGAGCACAAACTCCAGCGCGGGCTGCTCGGTGGCGTGCAGTTCCTGCGAAACCTGCGCCAGCTCCAGGTTGGAGGGCATAGAGAACTGCCCGCCATCGCATTGCAGTTCGCCGCGCACCAACGCCAGCAGGCTGGACTTGCCGCTGCCGTTTTCGCCGGTGATGCCGGCCTTCTCAGTGCGATAAATGCTGAAGCTGGCCGCAGCGATGAGCACTCGCGGACCGCGGCGTAGGGTGACTTCGTCGAACTTAAGCATGGCCGCGCGCAGGCTAACGGGCCTTACCCGATGCAGCAAGCGCGCATTCGCCTGTCTGCGCCAGTCGCGTTAGGCTTGCACCATGACAACGCACATTCCGCCGGTTTTTATTTCGCATGGTTCGCCGATGTTTGCCTTGGAGCGGGGGCAGGCGGCCGACATGCTGTCGGCCCTGGGGCGGCAGTTGCCGCGGCCTAAGGCCATCCTGGTGGCCTCCGGGCATTGGGATACGCGTTCGCCAGCTGTCAGCACCACCGCTACGCCTGACACCATTCACGACTTTTATGGCTTTCCGGCCCCGCTTTACCAGCTGCGCTATACGCCGCCGGGTGCCACAGAGGTGGCCGGACGCGCTGCCGCGTTGCTGCGCGCTGCCGGGGTGCCCTGCGCCGAAGAGCCCACGCGCGGCCTTGATCACGGCGCCTGGGTGCCGCTGCTATTCATGTACCCGCAAGCTGACATCCCCGTGGCGCAGATCGCCATACAGACCCGCCTCGGGCCAGCTGCCGCCATGGCCGTGGGGCGTCTGCTGGCGCCGCTGGCCAATGAGGGCGTGCTGTTGATGGGCTCCGGTAGCATCACCCACAACTTTCAGGAGCTCGATGCGGCAGCGCCAGCCGGGTACGCCGCACCTTGGGTCAACGAGTTTGTTGATTGGATGGCGCAGCAGATCGCAAGCGGTAACGAGCAAGCCTTGCTGGATTATCGCAAGCTGGCGCCTCACGGTGCCAAGGCCCATCCCAGCGAAGACCATCTGGTGCCGCCGCACTTTGCGCTGGGGGCTGCCGGTTGCAAGGGTCGTCGATTGGCGGGCGGTGTGACATTGGGTTCTGTGTCCATGGATTCTTTTGTGTTTGACGGGAGTGCGGCATGACGGTGATGAAACGTGGCATAGCCCTGCTGGCGACTTGCGCGCTGGGCAGCTTGGGGTCTGTGTCTGTACAAGCAGCCATTGAGGCCGATGCCGGCTGGTCGCGGCAGACGCCGCCGGGCATCACCGTGGGCGTCGGTTATTTCACGCTGAAGAACACCGGCAGCAAGACACGTGAGTTATTAAAGATCACTGCGCCGCAAGCCGCGGCCATAGAGATCGATCGCACCAGCACTGATGCCCAAGGCGTCACCCGCATGTGGCCGGTGGGTAAGCTCGAGATCGCACCGGGTCAGACCGTCAAACTTGCGCCCAATGGTTTGCACATCATGCTGCGCGGACTCAAACAGCCTTTGCTACCCGGGCAAACCGTGCCTGTGACGATGCTGTTCGCCGATGAACCGCCGGTGACTGTGGTCTTGCAAGTGCGCGCCCTGAGCGACATGCCCATGAGCCACGACATGCCCATGAGCCACGAACACCACTGACGGCAGCCTTATTTCAGCGTCAGGTCGATGCGCAGGTGCTGTGCATCGACGCCGGCCGGCGACGCGTTGATAACGAACAGGCGCGCCGGCTCCAGGCCGGTGTTCTGCAGCAGCGCATCTAAGATCGCTGTTGCGCGCGCGCGTCCCAGTTCTTGCAGATCAAGGTCCGTCACCTGCCAGCGCGCCAGCAGTTGCGCTTCCAGTTCCGCCGCCGCCTCGGCGGGCGGTGCGGGCGCTTTGGCACCGGCTTCGGCGTGCCAGACGCTGAGTAACTGCTGATAGCGGTCAGGGCCTGCACTGGCCGCCGCAGCTTGTAGTTGCGCAGCGAGCCGGCGCTGTAGCAGGGCGGGCCGGTCGAACTCGGCTGACCAAGCCGCCGGAACTTCCAGTTCGAGTGCCGGTCGCTCTTTGAGCGCCGTGGCCAGTGTTGCCAAGCGTTTGTGATCAGCCTCATCCAGAGTCGCCAGACCCGGCTCAAACACGATCTGATTGACCTCGGCATCGTTGCCGCCGAATAGATTGCCGATGAAGGAGAACGGCGAGGTCACCACCTTGACCAGCAGGTTTACAAACGCCTTCCAGATGATCGGGCCGACGCGAAACTGCGGGTCATCCAAGGTGCCGGTGATCGGCAGGTCGATATCGATGACGCCGTTGCGGTCTTTGAGCAGCGCAATGGCCAGACGCACCGGCAGTGTGGTGGCTTCGGGGCTGCTGACTTTGTCGCCCAACTCGAGTTGGTTGATGACCACATGGTGACCTGCCTTGAGCTTGCGGTTATCGATCTTGTAGGACAGATCGACGTTGAGTTTGCCCTTGCGGATCTGATAGCCCGCGAAATAGCCCGAGTAAGGCGTCACCGTAGTCAGTTCCATATTGCTGAACTTCAGCGCCATGTCTGAATAAGCGGTGGCCGACAGCAGGTTGATCTCGCCGCTGATCAGCGCCGGCGCATAGCGATCGACGGCGCCGCGTAGATCCACCTTGGCGCGTGTGCCCGCAGCGCTGGACAGGCCCACGATGTTGCCCTTGAGTTCGCCGATACCGATGGCGAAGTTGGGCTTGATCCAAAGGTCCTCGAAGTTGGCCGAGCCATTTTCGATACGCACCTGACCTATCGTGATATCCATCGGCGGCGCGGCAGGTGCTGCAGCAGGCGTGGGCTGCGGCACTGAGCTATCGGGGGAGTCGGTAGTGGCGATAGGCGCAGCACCCGGATTGAGTATGTGCGTCAGGTTGAGCGTGCGATCGCCACCGACGATGACGCGCGCATAAGGTGTTTGCGCCACGATCTCGCGGATGTGCAGGTGCTGCGGATTGCTGCGGTAGTCCACGCCGAGGGCTTGCAGGCGTTGCCATTTGACGAAGTCCTGACGCAGCTCGTTATCGATGCTGCGCAAGTCCCGTACATCAACACTGCCGCTGGCATCCAGCAGCGACTTCGCGCTGTGCTGCACCTGCAGTTGCGCGCTGAGCCGGCCACTCAATAGCGACATAGCCGTCTGCTGCTGCAAATACGGCTGCGCCGCGCGCAGGTCGATATCTGCGAGCTTCAGTAGCCCTTTGAAGTTCAGGCTGTCCGGATGCAGTTGCCCGTCCAGTTGTAAGTGGCCGGAGTCACCGACCTGCAGGCCGAGTTTGACCGGCAGCGCGGGCTTGAGATCATTGCTCAGTCCGGTGATGCCCAGCGACACATCAGCCAGCTGTAGCTGGCCATTGGGCTTCAGCGTCTGATCGAGTAACTCGACACGCAGTCCAGCGACCGCCAACTCCTGCAACGCATAGCGCCAGTCCCCGCCGGTGCCCGGCGTTGGTGTGGTCGGCGCTGGTGTGGTCGACGCAGCCGGTGCAGGCGGCGCACCTGCCAGATCAAGCAGGTTTAAATGCCCGTCAGGCAGCAGCGTGGCGTTTATAGCGCCGCCCTGCAGCGCCACCCGTTCGATGCTCAGCTTGCGTGTGGTGATGTCCGCTTTCACACCAGCGACAGTGATGCTGTCGAGTTGCACGCTGTCCTGGGCTGCATCGCGCGCCCGCAGACCCAGTTGCGTGATGGCCAGTTGCGCAATACCGGCCTGCAGTTGCAGCGGACCGTCGCCGCTGACCAGACGATAGTCGCCGTTGAGCGTGATGTTGCCGGACGACAGCACCAGCGGCAGTTGCTCGCCCAAGTAGCTTGCCAGCGTGGCGACCTGCAAACCCTCAATGCGAAACTCACCGTTGGAGCGGAACGGATCCAACTGCAGCTTGCCGCTCCAATCGAGTAGTTCACCGGCATCCGAGCGCGCCACGAAGTGATAGCCGTTGCCGGTTTCATCCAGCGTGCTGAAATGCGTCAGCTCAAACCGGATGGGTTTGAGCTCCAGTGCGAAAGGCTTGGGCCGGTCCAGTTCCTGCAGTCCGATCTGGCCGGCGTTGAGTGCCAGCCTATCGACAGCCAGGCGTAGCGGCGTGTCGTCACCGCTGTCCGGGCCGGCAAGCCGTGCCAGATCGGCCAGATTGAGCTGCCCGTCTTTGCCGATGATCGCCTGCACGGCGAGGCCATCGATTTGCAGTGAACGCAGGTGCGGGCCGCGCATCCACAGGCTGGCCCCTAAACGCGCGCTGACCTGCAGCTGCTGCCAGCTGATGAGCGGTTTGCCGTTGGCATCGGGCAGGCTTACGCCCTTGATCGTCAATTGGAGCCGGTAAGGGTTGAAGGTGATCTCGCCGACGGTCAGCGGCCGTTGCAGCCGCTCTTGCACCAGGCCTGTGGCCAGCGAGCGCACCAGCGGTGGCGCTGCCCAGAAACCCAAGGCCGTCCACAGCGCACCCAGCGCGGCAACGATGATCAGCAGTTTGACGGCCAGTGTCCGGATGCGCATGGATGCCCCCTTTTGCGGCTGATAGTACCCGCAGCCGGCACGTAGAAGTACTGCCCCATGCGCTCACCTGCCGGCCGCAGCGGGGGCTAGAATCGACCGTACGGGTCACCTATCACACGGAGTCTGTTGCCATGACCAAGCCCACTGTCGATGCGCTGATGGACGACGTTCGTCAGGCGCTGGCCGAGGTCGAGCAGATGCTCAAGGCCGGGGCCGATCAAGCCGGTGAACAACTGGCGGACCGCGTCGATGACACGCGCGTGCGGGCTGAGCGCACGCTGCACGATGCGCACGAGCGGCTCAGCTCGCTGCAGGACGAGCTGAGCTCACGGGCACGCCGGTCGGTGCGCGACGCCGATCGCTACGTGCACGACAACCCATGGCAGGCCATCGGTATCGCCGCCGGTCTGGCCTTCGTTGTGGGCCTGCTGGTCAGCCGGCGCTGACCGTGTCTGGCACCAGCGACCCGCGTGATCGCCCGCAAGGTCTGCTTGAAGCCTTGCGTTCGCTATTGGCCAGCGTGCTGCAGTTGCTGCATACCCGCGTTGAGCTGTTCACCCTCGAGGTTCAAGAACAGGTGCAGCGTCTGCTGTGGTTGTTCGTGTGGACCATCGTGGCGTTGTTCTGTGGCAGCCTGACCGTGTTGATGCTGTGCATAACGGTGTTGATTGCCTGCTGGGACAGTCATCGTCTGTTAGCAGCAGGTTGTTTAACAGGCGGCCTGCTGGTGTTGTTGCTGGCTGCGCTGCTGGCTTTGCGGGCGCAATGGCGGGCCAGCCCGCGCTGGCTGGACGCAAGCCTCGATGAGCTGCAGCGGGATGCTGACGTCCTGCGTGACCGCTCAACACGGAGTCCGTGATGAATGCGCGGCAGCAGGCTTTAGCGCAACGTCGCCAGTTGCTGCAGCTGCGCAGCAGTCTGTTGCGCCAGGATCTGCTGCTGCAGTGCCAGCAGTTGTCCCAGCGCACCCGGCCCGCGACGCTGGCCATCGACTGGCTCCAGGGCTTGTTACGCCGGCCTATGCTGGCCACGGCAGCCGGCGCTTTGCTGCTGACGCTGCGGCCGCTACGGGCCTTTAAATGGGCCTCGCGCGGGGCGCTGGCCGTGTCGCTGTTGCGGCAGGTGCTGGCCGTTGTTACGGCTGTGCGTCGCTAGCCGCCCGAGCGTTTGGCGTCGTAGCCCAGCTTGATCATCTCGGCTACCAGCTTGTCGCGGTGGTCACCCTGTATCTCGATCACAGTGCCGTTGACGGCGCCGCCCGCGCCGCAGGTTTTTTTAAGCTTGGTGGCCAGCTCTTCCAAGGCCGCGGCCGCCAGCGGCAATCCGGTGATGACGGTTACGCCCTTACCGCCGCGGCCGGCCACCTCGCGGCCGACGCGCACTTTGGGCGGCCCTTTGCCGGCCTGCGGCGCCGGCGTGACCGGCTTGGGTGCGTGTTGCATCACCACGCCGCGATAAGTGAACTTAGCCTTCATATACACTACGCAAAATAAGAATCAGGGGTCGCTAATGTCCACGATGCCGGGCCTGCTAGACAAGACACGTACCGTCGCCGCACCAGGATTTAACCGCTGGCTCATCCCGCCGGCGGCCTTGGCCATCCACCTGTGCATCGGCATGGCCTATGGCTTCAGCGTGTTCTGGCTACCCTTGTCGCGCGCTGTCGGCATCACCGCACCTGTAGCCTGTGCCGCCGATGCCTCCTTGTGGACTTCGCTGACCACCAGCAGCTGCGACTGGTCTGTGGCGCTGCTGGGCTGGACCTATACGCTGTTCTTTGTGCTGCTGGGCTCCTCCGCGGCGCTGTTCGGCCACTGGCTCGAGACGGCCGGGCCGCGCAAAGCCGGTGTGGTGTCGGCGCTGTGCTGGTCGGGCGGTTTGGCGCTGGCGGCGCTGGGCGTGCAGCAGCATCAGTTGTGGCTGGTCTGGCTGGGCGCGGGCGTCATCGGTGGCATCGGCTTGGGACTGGGCTACATCTCGCCGGTGTCCACGCTCATCAAATGGTTTCCGGATCGTCGCGGCATGGCCACCGGTATGGCGATCATGGGTTTTGGCGGGGGCGCCATGCTCGGCGCGCCGATGGCCGACCTGCTGATGAAACACTTTGCCGGCCCCACGCAAGTGGGCGTGTGGCAGACCTTCCTGGTGATGGCGGCGGTCTATGCCGTGTCGATGTTGCTAGGCGCCTTCGGTTACCGCGTGCCGCCTACCGGTTGGAAACCGCAAGGCTGGACGCCGCCGGTCGCCGGCGCACAGGCCATGGTCACCACCCGGCATCTGCATGTCGACCGGGTGTGGTCCACGCCGCAGTTCTGGTTGCTGTGGGGTGTGCTGTGCCTGAACGTCAGCGCCGGCATCGGTGTGGTGGGTATGGCCTCGCCCATGTTGCAGGAGGTGTTCGGTGGACGCTTGCTGGGTAAGGCGTTGCCGCTGGCCGATTTGATTCCAGCCGATCGTGCGCAGGTGGCCACCATCGCTGCGGCGTTTGCGGGTCTGCTATCGCTGTTCAACATCCTGGGCCGTATCTTCTGGGCCTCTTTTTCCGATGTCATCGGCCGCAAGGCCACGTACTTCGTGTTCTTCCTGCTGGGCATCGCGCTTTATGCGGCAGCGCCTTCTGCGGGCGGCGCGGGTCAGGTGGCGCTGTTCGTCGCCTTGTTCTGCGTCATTCTCACCATGTACGGCGGCGGCTTTGCCACCATCCCGGCTTATCTGGCTGATTTGTTCGGCACGCAGCATGTGGGTGCCATCCATGGCCGTCTGCTGACGGCGTGGTCCGTGGCCGGCATCCTCGGACCGGTGGTGGTCAACTACATCCGTGAGTTCCAGTTGGCCCACGGTGTGCCGGCCAGTCAGGCCTACAACACGACCTTGTACATTCTCGCCGGCTTTCTGCTGCTGGGCAGTCTGTGCAACCTGCTGGTGCGTCCGGTGGCCGCAGAACGTTTCATGAGCGATGAAGAGCTGGCGCGTGAACGGGCGCTGGCCCATGAAGTGGCCAGTCGTGAACAACTGCAGGCCGGTGAGCAGCAGCGCATCACGCCTGTGGCGCTGGTGGTGCTGGCCTGGGTGGCCGTCGGCGTGCCCATGGCGTGGGGCATCTGGACGACGGTCATCAAGGCGCTGCCGCTGTTCAGATAAGCCGGTCGATCTTCTTGTGCCGCCACACCAGGCGGTAGTAAGTCGATTGCGCGATCAGCATGGTGATGAAAGTGGCGGGGTAACCCCACCACACGCCTTCGAGGCCGATCCGGTGGCTGAGCAGCCAAGCCACCGGCACCTCGACAAAGGCGATGGCGCTGATGGCGATCAGCGTGGGCACCATCACCGTGCCGCTCGAGCGCATGACCGCCGACACCACCGACGCGCAGCCCCACAGCAGCGTGCTCCACAACACGATGTGCAGCATGCGCTGCGCCAGTTCGGTCACTTGAGCGTCATGTGTGAACAGGCCGATGATCGAACGTGAGAACACATAGCACAGCAGCAGCAGCGAGCCGGTCACGGCAAAGTTGAGCAGGATGCCGGTACGGGTGATCGGGCCCAGGCGCTCCGGGTGGCCGGCACCAATGGCCTGTGCGCCCAATATGGATGCGGCAATGGCGATAGACATCGCCGGGAACTGCACATAGCCCAGCACCTGATTGCCCATGCCATAGGCAGCTGTGGCCGGCGAACCGAAGCCATTGACCAGCGACAGCAGCGCGATCTCGGCCAGCGACAAGACCACCATCTGCAGCGCCGTGGGTATGCCGATACGCAGCACCGCCAGCAAAATCTTGCGCTCGATGCGCAAGTGCGCAAACAGCGCGGCGTTGGGTGCCAAGGGGTGGTCTTTACGCCGCAGGAACCAGGCCAGCCAGATCAAGGTGACAATAAATGAGGTCACCGAGGCATAGGCGGCGCTGGTCACGCCCAGTCGCGGCAGACCGAGCCAACCTTGGATCAAGGCTGGGGTGACGATCAAGCCCACACAGGTCGACACTAACAGCGCCTTGAGTGGCGTGACCATGTCACTGACACCGCGCAATATCGAGGTTGCGATCATGAACAAGAAGAAGCCCGGCATCGTCAGCAGCATGATGCGCGAATAGGCCGTCGCATCGGCCAGGATGTCGGCCGGTGTGGCCAGTGCGCGCAGCAGCGCCGGCGCAAACAGTCCGCCCAGCGCTGCGATGACCAGCCCGCCGAAAAAGCCCACGGTCAGCGTGGTGCCGGCCACAGCGCGCACGCGTTCGTGGTTTTTAGCACCCCAGGCTTGGCCGATCAGCACCGACGAGCCGGTGCCCAAGCCCAGCACGAAAGACAGCAGAAACAGCATCAGCGGGAAGAACGCAGAGGCTGCGGCCAATGCGCCGACCCCCACCATTTTGCCGACGAAGATGTTGTTGATGGTCCCGGACAGCGCCTGCAGGATGTTGGACAACATCATCGGACCCAGAAACAACAGGAAGGTTTTCCAGACGGGGCGTTGGGTGTTCAAAGCGGGCACCAGGTGGCGGGCAAACCGCGATCAAAACACAACTGCCGGCGACACGGTATGATTGCTGTCCCGCCGCAGGGCGTTACAGCAGACTTTATGTCTTTACGCCCGCGTCCAGCCGGCAGCAGGAACACCGCTCATGCATGACATGGCCGTGATCCTGGCGCTCATTTTGCTCAATGGCTTGTTTGCTTCAGCCGAGTTGGCGCTGGTCTCGGCGCGCCGGCCCCGCCTGCAGGCGCTTGCCGATCGCGGCCATCGCGGCGCGCGGGCGGCCATCGGGCTGCTCAATGACCCCACACGTTTGTTGTCTGCCTCGCAGACCGGCATCACGCTGGTCGGCATCCTCACCGGTGTTTACAGCGGCGCGGCCTTTTCCCCGGATCTCACGCGCTATTTAAGCGGCTTTGAGCTGATGGCGCCTTATGCCGAGGAAATCGCCTACGGCGCCATCGTGGTCATCATGACCTATGTGTCGCTGGTGCTGGGTGAGTTAGTCCCCAAGCGTCTGGCCATGGCCCATGCCGACAGCTGGTCGATGCTGGTGGCTTTACCTATGCATTGGTTGGCCAACGCCGGCGCACCCTTGGTGTGGTTGCTGCAGCGCTCCACCGAGGGTCTGTTGAAGCTGGTGCCCATGGTCAACGCCTCGCAGGCAGCGGTCACCGACGACGATGTACGCGCTCTGGCAGCCGAGGGCATGCACAAGGGCGCGATCCACCGCCATGAGATGGAGATGATCGATTCGGTGCTCAGCCTGGCCGACCGCTCCATCGATTCGATCATGGTGCCGCGTGGCGACATTCTGTGGCTGGATGTCGCCGAGCCGGTGGCCGCGTTGTGGGATGAGGCCCGCCGCAGTGGCCATGCGCGCTTTTTGCTGTGCCGTGGCGAACTCGAGCAACTCATCGGTGTGATCTCGCTGGCCAATCTGGGTGAGGCGCTGCGCCGCGGACACTTGGACCCCGATGCCGATGTGCAAGCGCCGCTGCATGTGCCTGAGAGCATTTCAGTGCTCAAACTACTCGAAACCTTCCGTCGTTCCAGCGTGCATCTGGCGGTGGTCACCAGCGAATATGGCGGCATCGAAGGCTTGGTCACGCCAGCCGACATTCTCAAAGCCATCGCCGGTGAATTGCCCGAGATGGGCAGTCGCGATGCCGCCGCTGCGCTACAGCGCGAGGACGGCAGCTGGTTGATCGATGGTCATCTGCCGGTCTATGAGGCTGAGCGTGCACTGGGCCGCAAAGATCTGGCGCGGGGTGACAACTACCACACCATGGCCGGCTTCGTGCTGTGGCACTTGGGTCGCTTGCCCATGCAGGGCGAGAAGATGGCTTGGCGTGATCTGTCCATCGAAGTGGTCGACATGGACGGGCTGGTCATCGACAAGCTGCTTATTGCGCGCCGTGATACGCAGACGCTGCGCACCGGCCAACGGGACGCCAAGCTCGAACGCGAAGCCTGAACCGGCCCGGTCAGCGCTAGCGGCTGGCGCGATCCCAGAACAGCGCATCGAGGCTGATGCGGATGCCCGGATCGGCATGCCAGCCATAGTCGCGCTCCCAGCGCACGAACGGTGTCACCTGCCAGTACAGCCAGCGATGTGCAGTAGGCTGCTTGTAAAACACGCTGAGTTCATAGCGTTGCATTTTGTCGGTGCTGTCGCCGCTGACCAAACCCTCGAAGCCTATGCCGCGTGCCAGATCGCGGCCGCCCAGTACATCGCTATAGCGACCGAAGCGGATGACCTCGCGGGCGCGCGCCACGATGAAGGCCTGAGTCCATTCGGTGCCGTGGTTGTCACGTTGCCAGTTGCCGTAGCTGGCTGAACGCACGACCCAGTGGTCGAACCAGCGCTCTAAGTTGACGCCATTGGCCCAACCCACGCCGCGTTTGGTTTCTACATAGGCTTTAGAAAAGGGCTCGAGCCGCCAGCCGGCTAAGTCAAACTTCTTTTGCCAGCGCAGCGAGGCGAAAGCCACCGGCGGCACATCGGCGCGCACACCCAGATCGAAGTCCACAAAATCCAAGGGGGTCACGCGTACACCGGCACGCAGGCTGTTGAGGCCGCCGTTTTGCCGGTCAGATGACTCATTGACGTTGTCGCTGGTGATAAACAACTGCAGCTTGCGCTGCAGGTTGGGCATCTGCAGGTGCAGATCGACATCCACCTGCGGCGTAGCGCTGGTGCTGCTATCGCCATGACGCAGCACTTCCGTTTGCAAGGTGATGCGAAACGGCGAGCCCGGCGTCTGTAGCGCTGCGTTGGCGTCATCAGCGTAATAGCTGTCGGTACGCTTGATCAGGGATTCCAGACCCAGATAAAGCTGGTCGTGCCAGTGGTCCAGCACAGAGTCGGTGGCGGCTGCGTCACGCAGTTGCCGTACGTTGCCGCGCGCCGGCACGATCTCTAGCGGCGCGTCGGCCAGCGCCTGCAGAGGTAGCAAGACCAGCAGGACGCCATAACAGCAAAACGTGCGTGCCAGATGAGGCATATCAGATCTCAGTTAGCCGGAGCAGTCGGACGGGAATAAGTGTGACCCTGAATAGATACAGACTTTACCAGTACCCAGACTGCGAGCCCCGTCTGCAGTTGTAACTCCAAGGTGGCTTCCCGGGTAATACGGGCCACTACGGTAGCGCCGCCGATATCTATTTCGACCAGGTCACTGTCGGCATCGGCACTGATGCTCTGTACGGTGCCGCGCAGTTGATTGCGTACTGACAGACCATGCGGTTCTTGCGTGGCCAAAATCAAATCGCGCGCCAGCAGTTGTACGCGGACGCGCTGTCCGGACTGTGCGCCGCGGTGCTGCAGACGCAGCGTGCCGTTGCCGACGCGGATCTCGGTCAGGCCGCTGCCCGGGGTTTCGCTCTCTTGTACCCAGCCATCGACCACGGCGCCCAGTGCCTGCGGCCCGACGATGGCGCGCAAGGCCGGGGCGCGACTGATGGTGCTGAGGTCGCCCTGCGCCACCCGCTGTCCGCCGTCCAGCACAATGACTTCGGTCGCCAGTCGCAGCACTTCATCGAACTGATGGCTGACAAAGATCATGGGTATGCGCAGCTGATCGCGCAGCCGCTCCAGATACGGCAGCACTTCATCGCGCCGCGCGGCATCGAGTGAGGACAGCGGTTCATCCAGCAGCAGCAGCCGCGGTTGCGCCAGTAGCGCACGGCCTAAAGCCACCCGCTGTTTCTCGCCGCCGGAGAGGCTGGCGGGACGGCGCTTCAGCAAGGGTGCCAGCGCCAGCAGGTCGACGATTTCATCCAACTGTGCAGCGCCGGCGGCTGCATCGGGTTGGCGCTGTGCGCCATACAGCAGGTTGCCGCGCACGCTGTAGTGCGGAAACAGCCGTGACTCCTGGAACACATAGCCCACGCGCCGCTGCTCGGTCGGCAGGTTGATACCGGCGATGGTGTCCAGCCACACCTGGCCATCGACACAGATACGTCCCTGCTGCGCGGGCAACAGTCCGGCCAGCAGATTGACCAGTGTGGTCTTGCCGCAACCCGAGCGGCCGAACAGCGCCACGACGCCCGGCGTGGTGGCGCTGCAATCCACATCCAGCAGGAAGTTGCCGCGTTGGTGGCGGATGGCGATCTCGAGCATGGTCAGCGCCCCAGCCAGCGGCGCAGTCCGCGCGACAACAGTTCGGCGCCGAGCAAGCCGGCCAGACCCAGCCCGAAGGACAACAGGGCCAAGCGTGCGGCTAATGCATCGCCATCGGGCGATTGCAGCGCCGAATACAAGGCCAGCGGTAGCGTGCGCGTTTCGCCGGGTATGTTGGATACAAAGGTGATGACCGCGCCGAACTCGCCCAAGCCTGCTGCAAAGGCGGTGACCGCACCGGCCAGCACGCCGGGCAGCATCAGCGGCAGCGTGATGGTGATAAAGCGGTCGAAGGGTCCGGCACCCAGCGTGCGGGCGGCTTGTTCGAGGCCGGTGTCAACGCCTTCCAGCGACAGCCGCATGGCGCGCACCATCAGCGGAAACGACATCACAGCTGTGGCCAGCGCTGCGCCGTTGGTGGTGAACACCAGCCGGATGCCCCACCACTGCTCCAGCCACTGCCCCACCGGTCCACGCACACCCAGCAGCAGCAACAGCAGGTAACCCACCACCACCGGTGGCAGTACCAACGGCAGGTGCACCACGGCATCGAGCAGGGTGCGGCCCGCAAAGCGCCGCCGCGTCAGCAGCCAGGCGATGGCCAAAGCCGGCAACAGGCTCAGCAGCACACTGCGCGAGGCCACGGTCAGGCTTAAGTGCAGCGCTTGCAGTTCGGGTTCACCAGGCAGTGTCATGTGCGCAGCATAAACTTCGAACGGGTGCCTTGCTGGCATCACCTAGCGCCACGGATAATGTAGCCATGAATACACCCACTGTTTCCGGTTCACGCCCGGCTTTTGCCGACATCATCACCTTGCAGGCGCACATCCTGCAGCAGCAGGCCCGCTATCCGGAGGCCACCGGCACCTTTTCGTGGATCCTCTCGGCCATCTCGATCTGCGCCAAGATGATTGCCTCGCAGGTGCGCCGGGCGCGTTTGGAAGACGTGCTGGGCAGTGCCGGTGAGCACAACGTGCAGGGCGAGCAGCAGCAAAAGCTCGATGTCATCGCCAACGACATCTTGCTGCGCATGCTGGGTGGGCGTGAGGGCGTGGCCATCGTCGCTTCAGAAGAAAACGAAGAGCCGGTCATCCTGCGCACACAGAACGACGGCGAGACACGCTATTGCGTGCTGTTCGATCCGCTGGACGGCTCGTCCAACCTCGATATCTGCGGTTCGGTGGGCACCATCTTCAGCATCCTGCGCAAAGACCGCCGCTCGTCAGTGCCCGAAGATTCGCTGCTGCAGCCGGGTTTGCAGCAGGTGGCGGCCGGCTATGTGCTGTATGGCTCATCCACCGTGATGATGCTGACCATAGGCAACGGCGTGGATATGTTCGTGCTCGATCCGGCTATCGGTGCGTTTGTGCGCGTGGCCGAAAAGCTGCGCATGCCGGCCACGAACAAGTGTTATTCGCTCAACGAAGGCAACCGGCTCAGTCTGCCCGAGGGCTATCAGCGTTATCTGCAGTGGGCGCAGTCCAACGGTTATAGCAGCCGTTATGTCGGCGCCATGGTGGGCGACGTGCACCGCATTTTGTTGCAGGGCGGCGTGTTCATGTATCCGCCAACCAAAAAGGCGCCGCAGGGCAAGCTGCGCTTGATGTACGAAGCCAACCCTATGGCCATGTTGGTCGAGCAGGCCGGTGGCAAGGCGCTGGTGGCACCGGGTCAGCGCATCCTGGAAGTGCAGCCCGAGGGCATACACCAGCGCTGCTGCGTGGTGCTGGGCAGCAGCGCCGAAGTCGATGCGGTCATGGCCCAGGTGCAAGGCTGACGCGCAGCGCCTGCCTGGCAGCGGCGCTTACAGTTGCGCAGGCAGGGCGTTGAGCAAGATGGTCTTGGTCTCGGTATAGCCCATCAGCCCTGACAAGCCACCTTCGCGACCGATGCCCGACTGTTTAAAGCCGCCGAAGGGCAACTGGTAATCGAGCCGGAAAGCGTTTTGGGTCAGCGCACCGGTGCGCACGCCACGGGCAATGCGATAGGCACGGTCGGTGTCGTGAGTGAACACGGCACCGAACAAGCCATATTGCGAATCGTTGGCGATACGCAGTGCATCGGCCTCATCGTCATAGGCCAGCAGTGCGATGACCGGCCCGAAGATCTCTTCCTGCGCGATGCTCATGCCGCTGGTCACATCGGTGAACAGCGTGGGATCGAAATAGCAGCCCTGCGGCATGTGCGCACTGCGTGTGCCGCCGCAGACCAGGGTTGCGCCCTCGGCCTGACCGCGCGGCATATAGCCCTCGACGCGCTCTAGCTGGCGGCGCATGGCCAGCGGACCCATCTGCGTGGTCGGGTCTGTGGGGCTACCCACACGGATCGCCAGCAGTTCGGCCCGCAGGGCCTCGGCCAGTTCGGCCTGACGCGCGCGCGGCACTACCACGCGGCTGAGCGTGGCGCAGACCTGGCCGCTGAGTATCGAAATCGTGCCGGCCAGCTGCTTGGCCGCGGTGGCCAGATCATAGTCATCCAACACGATGGCCGCTGACTTGCCGCCCAGCTCTAAGGTGCAACGCGCGATGCGCTCACCGCACAAAGAGGCAATACGCCTGCCGGCCGCGGTGCTACCGGTGAAGCTGACCTTGTCGACATCCGGGTGACGCACCAGCACCTCGGCTGCTTCGCGGTGCGCCGGCACCAGATTGACAACGCCGGCCGGAAAGCCAGCCGCTTCGGCGGCTTCGGCAATCAGATAAGCCTCAAGGGGTGACTCGGGCGCCGGCTTCATGATCACCGTGCAACCGGCCAGCAACGCCGGTGCGATCTTATTGATCATGATGGTCAGCGGCGCATTCCACGGTGCGATGGCGGCGACCACACCCACCGGCTCGCGCGCGATGATGGCGGCGCCTTTACCGTCCGACGGATTCACCGACTCGGCAAACGCAAAGTGGCCCAGGCCGGCGTAATAGCGCAGCAGACCCAGCGCGCCGCCCACCATGTAGGGCGCCACGGTGGCCAAGGCGCCTACTTGCCGCACCCAGGCGTCCGCCAGTTCGCCGCTGCGCAGTGCCAGCGCATCGCCCATCTTGCCCAGCAACTCCGCGCGTTGTACCGCGCTCAGCGCCGGCCACGCGCCGCTGTCAAAGGCGCGCCGCGCGGCAGCCACCGCGTCGTTCATGTCCTGCGCCGACGCTTCGGCCACCGTGGCAAAGACGCGGTCGTCGCTGGGCGAGACCACATCGATGTGTCCGGCCAAAGCAGGTGCCACCCAGCGGCCATCGATGAATAGCCGGTCGGGATGACGGGGGCTGACGGTCGTGGCGGCAGTGGTCATGAGGCGCTCCGGAGTTTTGACCATTGATGATATCCACTATGGCGGTGGACGGACGCATGGGGTATGTTGTTGAGATCAATTCTCATTAACGAGCTGATGTGAGCGTTCAGTCCTCTGACAGTCCCGCCCCGGTTTCCCTGGCGACCTTGCACAAGGGTGCGCGGGGCGTGGTGGCTCAGGTTCTGCTTGATGACACGCAGATCGGCGAGTCGGCCGGGACCACGGTGTCGCGGCGGCTGCTGGAGATCGGCTTTGTGCCGGGCGAGGCCTTCGAGATCATCGCCGAGATCCGGCCCGGTGCCGACCCCATCGCCGTGCGCATCGGCGGCAGTTGTTTTGCGCTGCGCCGCAGTGAAGTCCAAGCCGTGCTGGTACAGCTGTGAGCACTGCTGCAGGGCGCGATTGTGATCTGCGCATCGCTCTGGTCGGCTTGCCCAATTGCGGTAAGACGGCCTTGTTCAACCGCCTGACCGGCAGCCGGCAAAAGGTTGCCAACTATCCCGGCGTGACCATCGAGCGCAAAGAAGGCCGTTGCACTGATGCAGCGCAGCAGCGCAGCTATAGGGTGCTCGATCTGCCCGGCGCGTACAGCCTGTCGGCCACCACGCTCGATGAGGCGGTGACCCGTGATGTCATCGTCGGCCGCCTGGCCGGCGAGCAAGCGCCCGAGCTCATCGTCAATGTGCTGGATGCCACCAATCTGCGGCTGGGTTTGCGGCTGACTTTAGAGCTGCTGCAGTTGGGCCGGCCGATGCTGGTGGCACTGAACATGAGCGATCTGGCACGCCGCAAGGGTATGGGCGTTGATGCGCAGCGCTTGGCTCAGCAACTGGGTTGTCCGGTGGTCGAGACCGTGGCCGTCAGCAGCGGCGGCGAACGCAGTCTGCTGGCGGCACTGGCTCAGCTGTCTCCGGCCGTGCTGCCACCGGCCGCGGTCTATGTGCCGGCCACGGCCGAGCAGATCGGCCAGACGCAGCGCCAGGTGCGCGTCATCCTGGCCGAAATGGGTTATCACGAACCGCTGCGCAGCCGTGCGCTGGCCCGGATTGATGATTGTGTGCTGCATCCGGTGGCCGGTCCGCTGCTGCTGGCCTCGGTGTTGTTTCTGGTGTTCCAAGCCGTGTTCAGTTGGGCACGCTGGCCCATGAGTCTGATCACCACGGCTGTGGCGGCGTTGGCGCAGGGTCTGCTGCAGGTAATGCCCGAGGGTGCGCTGCGCAGTCTGCTGGTCGATGGTTTTGTATCGGGTGCCGGCAGCGTGCTGGTGTTTCTGCCGCAGATCCTGATCCTGTTCCTGTTCATCCTGTTGCTGGAAGACAGCGGCTATCTGCCGCGCGCGGCCTTCTTGCTCGACCGTTTGATGGGCAGGGTGGGTTTGTCGGGGCGCGCGTTCATACCGCTGTTGTCTTCGTTCGCCTGCGCCATCCCCGGCATCATGGCCGCGCGCACCATTCCCAATCCCCGTGACCGGTTGGCGACCATCCTGATCGCACCGCTGATGACCTGCTCGGCGCGGCTGCCGGTGTACACGTTGATCATCGGTGCGTTCATTCCGCAGCGCAGCGTGGGCCCGTTCAGTCTGCAGGGGCTGGTGTTGTTTGCCTTGTATGGCGCCGGCATTGCCGGTGCGGTGCTGGTGGCGCTGGTGATGCGCTTTGCCATGCTGCGCTCGAAGCTGCATCCGCTGATGATGGAACTGCCCGAATACCGCTGGCCCAATCTGCGCAACCTGATGCTGGGTCTGTGGGAGCGCGTGACCATCTTCGTGTCGCGCGTCGGCGGCATCATCCTGGCCTTGATGATCGTGCTGTGGTTTCTCAGCAGTTATCCGGCAGCGCCTGCCGGCGCCACGCAGCCGACTATTGTTTACAGTTTTGCCGGCATGTTGGGCCGCTTGCTCGAAGTGGTGTTCGCGCCCATCGGCTTTAACTGGCAGATCGCCATCGCACTGGTGCCGGGTCTGGCAGCGCGCGAAGTGGCCGTGGGTGCTTTGGGTACCGTCTATGCCTTGTCGGCTTCCGGCGATGATGTCGGTACGCAGCTATCGCCGCTGATCGCCGCACACTGGAGTCTGGCGACGGCCTTCTCGCTGTTGGCGTGGTATGTGTTTGCGCCGCAATGTTTATCGACACTGGCCACGGTCAAGCGCGAAACCGGCACCTGGCGCTATCCGCTGATCATGGCCGCTTATCTGTTTGCCATGGCCTATGCGGCCTCATTCATCACCTATCGGGTAACGCTGTGGTTGATGTGAACGCTTGGCAAAATGTGCTGGTCGCACTCATCGTGGTGGCGGCAGCGGTGTCTGCGGCTTGGCGCTTGGTCAGTGCGCAAACGCGCTTGCGCGGCTTAGAGGGTTTGCTGCGTTTGAGCGGTGAGCGCGGCTTGCTGGCCAGAGCCTTGCGGCATCTGGCCAACACGCAGCGCGCCGCCCTGCAAGCAGCAGGCTGCGGCGGCTGCGCGGGTCACAAAGACCCCTGAGCGGCGCTTACTTGACGTCAGTCCGCTGGAAGATGACGCGGCGGTTTTGCGCGCGACCTTCAGCAGTGGCGTTGTCCGCTTCGGGTTGGCTCTTGCCATAGCCCTTGGTGCCGACGCGGCTGGCGTCTATGCCCTTGCCCACGACGTACTTCTTGACCGAGTCGGCGCGGCGCTGTGACAGACCCTGATTATGGGCATCACTACCGTTGCTGTCGGTGTGGCCTTCGAAGATGCCGGTAGCTGCCGGTGCATCTTTGAGGAACGACACCAGCACATCGAGATCGGCATAAGACTCGGGCATCAGCTTGGCCGAATCATGGGCAAAGAACACCTTGAGGCGGGCGCGCAGGCTGCAACCTTGCGCATCGACCTTATCGCCGCGCGGAGTGGTCGGGCAGCGGTCGATGTTGTTGGGTACGCCATCCTGATCGTCGTCGGCCGGCGGCGGCGGCGGCGGTGTGACTACCGGGCGCGGTGCGGGTGCAGCGACCGGGGCAGGCGTTGGAGCCGGCGCGGCCGCAGGAGCAGCCACCACCGGACGTGAACCACCGAAGGACAGTTGCAAGCCCAAGCCTGCGATGGTGTCGACCCAGTTGCCACCCTTGCCGTTAACGGCGAGATAACGCCACTTGGCATCGGCACGCCATTGCAATTTGTTTCCCGACTGCAGCGTCATCAGATCGCCGATGAGACCGACACCCAATGCAGCGGTGGCACCACTGTCGTTGGCGGCATGGCTGCTGTTGCTCAAGTAGCCGATGCCCAGACCTATGAACGGGGAGACAGCCTGATCGCGATTGAATACGCGGTTGAGGTCTATGCCGCCACCACTGAGGCTCAGGTTGTTGCCGTTGCTCTTGTGCTTGCTGCTGATGCCGTTGAGTTCAATGTCCCATTCCGGGCTGATGACACGGCCCAGCGACAACTGCCCACCCAGGCCCAGATCGGCTTGGCGGTTGTTGTCCGGGGCAACGCCCACAACTTTGGCGCCGGCGTACCAGCTGTCGGTCTCTGCCCCTGCCCAGACAGAGGTGCTTAAAGAAATGACGCTGAGGGCGAGCGCGAGCTTGAGGGTGGAACGCATGCGGGAAGACTCCGTGGTTATTCTAAAAAACCAGCGAATGCTATCTAAATCTGCAATCGGACAGAAGACAGCCGGCTATTTCGTCGCAAAACTGCCATGCAACACGCGGTCGCCTTCGCGCAGTCCCAACCGCTTGCTCTCGCCGGCGCGTATCTCGAGCACACCGCCGATGACGCTGCCTGACGAGATGATGTTGGTGGACAGCGGCTCGGTGTTGGCCGCGATGCGCACGATGCGGCCGTCGGTGCCGATGAACACCATGTCCAGCGACACATAAGTGTTTTTCATCCACATGGTCATGACGCGCGGCGAGTCCAGCGGGAACAACATGCCGTAGCCGGGTGGCAGCTCGGTCAGGAACATCAGGCCTTGTTGCTGGCGCTCGGGTGTATCGGCCAGCCAGATCTGCAGCGTGTGCGTGGTCTGCTCGTGGACGATAGACAATTTATCCTGCGGAAAACCGCGCAGCTGGGCAGGCGCAAAGTCTGCAGCCATGGCCAGCAGCGACTGCAGGCCCAGCAGTGTCAGTAAGGCAAGTCGGGTGGCAATACGCATAGAGCTAGTCCTCGATAAGACGCGTGGTGAATTCGAACGTGGTCAACAACAGCCGCTGTGTGCCATCGACAGAGCTGGCCGGGCCGGTGCAAAAGCCGCGCGCCTCGATGCGACTGGCCTTGCCCTGAGCGGTGTCCGCCAGCGGTGTGCGCAGCAACTGGTCGGTGGTGCATTTGTCATCACCGCGGGTGGCAAACAACTGTGCCGCACCTTCGATGATCAGCGTGACATTGGTGGGCAGGGCGGTGCCTTGCAACTGCCCGGCGGGCAGGTCGATGCCGAACACAAACCGCAGTTGCTGCGGCGCAGCGCCGTCTGCACTGATCCAGGGACCTGCCAGGCTGAGGCGCAGACCGCTGCCATCGGGACGCAGCCCGCCTTCGCACGTTAAGCGGGCGTCGCGCCATTGCAGGTCTGTGGTCACCGCGCCGCGCAGGCTGGCACGCATATAGGCGCTGCCGTCTGCCAGACAGGGCACGGCCGCTTTGGTGGGCGCTGCTAAGGCTGCCGGAGGGCCTGATTCGGGTGGTGCGGCGCTGCATCCGGCGGCCAGCCACAACCCGGGCCAGATCAGAGCCGTTAGCAAATGACGTGACATGTGCGGAAGTCTAGGTGATTCACAGTCTGTATGGCGCAGTGAACTAGACTGGACCTATGCAACAGATAGAAATCTCCCCGGTCATCCCGGCAAGCCTTGCGCGATTGCGTGAGCTGGCGTTCAACCTGGGCTATAGCTGGCACCGTCCCAGCCGCGCGTTGTTCGAGGATTTGAACCCCTTGATCTGGCAGCAGAGCAACGGCAATCCGCTGCTGATGCTGCGCTGCGTCGAGCAAACGGCTTTAGATGCCGCAGCCGCCGATCCGGATTACCTGCAGCGCTATCACGCGGCGCTGGCCGCTTTTGATAGCTATCAGGCAGGCAAACCTGCGCAATCCGGGCAGCCGCTGATCGCCTATTTCTGCGCTGAATATGGCTTTCATGAAAGCTTCCCGATTTATTCTGGCGGCTTGGGCATTCTGGCAGCCGACCATTGCAAGTCAGCCAGTGACGAGTGCCTGAACTTCGTTGCCGTCGGCCTGCTGTACCGGCAGGGCTATTTCACCCAGTCTGTCGATGCAGACGGCGCGCAAAACCCGCTCTATCGCGATGTCGATCCACGTGATCTGCCGGTCGAGCGGGTCGATGATGCACACGGCAACGGGCTGGTCGTACAAGTGCCCATCGGTCGCCGTCAGGTTCATGCGCAGGTCTGGCGGGCGCAGGTCGGCCGTATCAGCGTCTATCTGCTCGACACCAACATTGCACCCAACGATGCAGCTGATCGCGACATCACCTTTCGCTTGTATGGCGGCGATGAAGGCGTGCGCATCCGTCAGGAAATGGTGCTGGGCATCGGTGGCACGCGGGCTTTGCGTGCGCTGGGCTTGGCTCCTGCGGTGTGGCACATCAACGAGGGTCACGCGGCGTTTTTGATACTCGAGCGACTGCGCGAGCAGTTGGTCTCCGGGCTGAGTTTTGAGGCCGCGCTGGAGGCTGTCGCCGCGCAAAGCGTGTTCACCACGCACACGCCGGTGGCGGCTGGTCACGATGCGTTTCATGACGGTTTGTTCAGCGATCACTTTGAGGGTATGGCCGATGCCATGGGTCAGACGCTGGCGCGCTTGCTGGCGCTGGGTCGTACACCGGGTGTGCCGGGCTTGTTCAACATGACGCGACTGGCGCTAAACGGTACGCGGCGCATCAATGGCGTGAGTCGTATCCACGGTGGTGTGTCGTCACAGTTATGTGCCGATCATTGGCCCGATCTGCTGCCGGAAGAGAACCCCATCGGCTACGTGACCAATGGCGTGCACGTGCCGACGTTTCTGGCGCCGGTGTGGGCGCGCTATCTGGACGATCAGTCACCGGGTTGGCGCGATGAGTTGTCGCAGCCTGACCGCTGGCAGGCCATCGAGTCGCTGGATGAGCAGCGCTACTGGACGGTGGCCCAGGAGGCTAAGTCGCGCATGTTGGCCGGTGTACGCTCGCGACTGGAACGCGAATACCGCCGCAAGGGCTTGGGTAGCGCGCAGTTGCGGCGTATCACGCGCTGGCTGGATCCGGCCAACCCCGATGTGTTGACCATTGGCTTTGCGCGCCGCTTTGCTACGTATAAGCGCGCCGCGCTGGTGTTGCAGGATCGCGAGCGCTTGTTGCGTCTGGTGTCCGATGCGCAGCGGCCCGTGCTGTTTCTGTTCGCGGGTAAGGCTCATCCGGCCGACTATCCGGGGCAGCAGGTGCTGCGCGAGATCAAGCAACTGATGCTGACGCCGGAGTTCGCCGGGCGGGTCGTGTTTTTAGAGGACTACGACATTCAGTTGGCGCGCTGGTTGGTGACTGGCGTCGATGTCTGGCTCAACAATCCCATTGCACCGCTGGAGGCCAGCGGCACATCCGGCATCAAGGCAGCCATCAATGGCCGTCTGAACTTGTCGATCCTCGATGGTTGGTGGGCCGAGGCCAGCGATGGCCGCAACGGTTGGGGCCTGCCCGGCGCCGATGTGCAGGACCCGCAGCGTCGCGATCAACTCGATGCCGCGATGGTCCTTGATGCGCTCGAAGAAGAAGTTGTCCCGCTTTACTACGCGCGTAACGCCAGCGGCCGCTCGCCGGAGTGGGTGGCCCGTTGCAAACATGCGATGGCAACGGTTATGCCCGCCTTCAATATGCGGCGTGCGGTGCGCGACTATAACCAAGGCATCTACCAGCCTGCCGCACAGCAAAGCCAGTTGCTGCTGGCTAATGAGTGCGCCGGTGCCATCGAGCTGGCCGAGTGGAAGCGCCGTGTGCGCGTGGCTTGGCAGGATGTGCGTCTGCATGAAGTGCAGCCTTTGGTGCGCGAGGCTGATGCAGAGGCAGCCGTGCGGGCGCAGGTGCGCGTTGAACTCAACGGACTGCAGCCGCAGGACTTGCGCGTCGAGCTCAAGGCCTATCGCTCGCTACCCGAATATGCGTTTGAACCGGCGCCCTTGTGCTCTTATGGTCACGGTGTGCCCGACGGGCAATGGCGCGCGCAATTCCAAGCGCAGGAGCCGGCAGCAGACGGCTCAGTGATTTATGAGTTGGTGACCGCACCGCCCGCTGCGGGGCAGTACCGCGTTGAGGTGCGCGTTTATCCGTGGCACCGGCTGCTGACGCACCCGCTGGAAATGGGCTTGATGAAGCGTCTTTAGGGCGCGTTGGCGCGGGCCTGCGGCAATAGCACCAGCGCGCCCAACGGTGGCAGGTCCAGCAGCACCGACCAAGGTAGTCCGTGACACGGCACCGCTTCGGCGGTGGTCACGGCATTGCCGGTGTTGCTACCGCCATAAAAGCTTGAGTCGCTGTTCAAGGCCACCGCATAAACGCCCGCCCTGGGTACGCCCAGCCGGTAGGCACTGCGCGGCACGGGCGTGAAATTGCCGACCACTACGGCCAGCTGCTCGCCGGCAAGGCGCATAAAGCTCAAGATCGATCGCTCACGGTCATTGCAATCTATCCATGCGAACCCGGCGGCTTCGAACTCCAGGCTGTGCAAGGCGGCTTGTTGCACATAGAGCGTGTTGAGATCAGCCACCAGACGTTGTACGCCGCCGTGTTCGGGCTGCGTGGTTAGAAACCACGGCAGTGCCGTGCGGAAGTCCCACTCCCAGGGCTGTGCGAACTCACCACCCATAAACAGTAACTTCTTGCCCGGCTGCGTCCACATCCAAGTGTAGAGCAGACGCAGGTTGGCCAGTTGCTGCCAGCGGTCTCCGGGCATGCGTCCCAGCAAGGAGCGTTTGAGATGAACGACTTCATCATGCGAGAACGGCAGCACGAAGTTCTCGCTGTAGGCATACATCAGCAGGAAGGTCAGATGATCCTGCTCATAGCCGCGGTATAGCGGATTGGTGCGGAAGTAACCCAAGGTGTCGTGCATCCACCCGAGGTTCCATTTCATCGAGAAACCCAGGCCGCCGGCATCAACCGGCCGGCTGACTAAAGGCCAGTCTGTGGACTCTTCGGCCATGATCAGCGTGCCCGGTGAACGGGCATGGGTCAGTGTGTTGAGGCGCTGCAGAAAACTGACCGCCTCTAAGTTGTGGCGACCGCCATCGCGGTTGGGCAGGTAGTCGCTGCGGCCGCCGAAATCCAGATACAACATCGAGGCGACCGCATCGACCCGCAGGCCGTCGAAGTGAAACTCTTCCAGCCAGTAGCAGGCGCTGGCCAACAGAAAGCTGCGGACTTCGTTGCGCTCATAGTCAAAGATGTAGGTGCCCCAGTCAGGGTGTTCGCCGCGGCGCGGATCAGCATGCTCATACAGGGGTGCGCCATCAAAACGCGCCAAGCCGTGTGCATCGCGTGGAAAGTGCGCAGGGACCCAGTCCAGCAGCACACCGATGCCGGCCTGATGACAGCAATCCACCAGAAACTTCAGATCGTCGGGCGTGCCATGCCGGCTGGTGGGCGCGAAATAGCCGGTGGTCTGATAACCCCAGGAGTCATCGAGCGGATGTTCGGTGACCGGCAGCAACTCGATGTGCGTGAAGTGCATCTGCCGCAAGTAACGCACCAACTGCATCGCCAGTTCGCGGTAGTTGAGGAAGCGGCCATCGGCATCGCGTCGCCAGGAACCCAGATGCACTTCATAAATCGATAGCGGCGCATGCAGCCAATCGCGCTCGCGCCGCGCGCTCATCCACGCGCTGTCCTGCCAGGCATGTGTGTCGCGCGCTGTGACCCGACACGCTGTGTCGGGCCGCAACTCCATGGCCCTGGCGTAGGGGTCAATCTTTAAAGCCACCGCGCCGCTGTCCCGGTTACGGATCTCAAACTTGTAGACAGTGCCGCAGGACAAGCCGGGCACGAACAGTTCCCAGACGCCGCTATCGCCCAGCACGCGCAGGGGCAGGCGTCGTCCATCCCAATCGCAGAACGGGCCGACCAGGCTCACCCGCTCGGCATTGGGGGCCCACACGGCGAAACGCACGCCGTCGATGCCATCCAGGCAGGCGGCGTGGGCGCCCAACATCTGCCAAGCCTGCACATGCTCGCCGTTGGCAAACAGCGTCAGGTCCGCTGCCTGCAGCGTCGGCGCAAAGCTATAGGGGTCAACACGCTCGCTTTGGCTGCCATCGGGCCACTGCCAGTGCAGACAGGGGTGCTTGGGCACGGAGGCCGGCGCGGCGATCAGCCGGAAGAAGTCGCTGTCCGGCAATCGCTGCAAAGACCTGCCATCGGCCAGTCGTACAGCAGACACACCCGGCAGGTAGGCTGTAACAACTGTTAGGCCGGCCAGATCGTGCCGGCCCAGCACTGAATGCGGATCGTGATGACACGCGGCGGCAAGACGTTCGAGTCCCTTGACGTCGAAACTGCTCCAAGGCTCGGCGGCGCTGATGATGACGTGGACTCCGCTGACCCGTGCTGGCCGATGACCTGTAATATACCCAAAGCTTCCCTGACAGTGAGCTTGCACCATGGCAAAGCCATCCCGCGCCTCTTCCGGTCGATATGTCAGCCGTCTCACCGGCGGTGCGCTGGCCATGATCATGGCTGGTGGTCGCGGTGAGCGCCTGCGCGGCCTCACCGAACATCGCTGCAAACCGGCTACGCCGTTTGGCGGCAAGTTCCGCATCGTCGATTTCGTGCTCTCAAACTGCGTCAATTCCGGCATCCGCCAGATCTGTCTGCTGACGCAGTACAAAGGCCAGTCACTCATCCAGCATGTGCAGCGTGGCTGGAGCTATCTGCGCGGTGAGTTTGGCGAGTTCATCGATGTCATCCCGGCGCAGCAGCAGATCGGCAAGCACTGGTACTTGGGCACTGCCGATAGCGTCTATCAGAACCTCGACGTGATCCGTGCACACCGGCCCAAGCATGTGCTGGTGCTGGCCGGCGATCACATCTACAAGATGGACTACGGTCCGATGATCGCCTACCACGTGGAGAAGGGCGCAGACATCACCGTGGGTGTGGTCGAGGTGCCCATTGCCGATGCGCGTGAGTTTGGCGTGCTGTCGGTCACCGAGTGGAATCGCGTGACGCGCTTCAGCGAAAAGCCGCGCGAACCCGAGCCCATGCCCGGCCGTACCGATGCGTCGTTGGCGTCAATGGGCATCTATGTGTTCAGCACCAGCCTGCTCGAGCGGCTGCTGACCGAAGATGCGGCTGACGCCAGTTCATCACATGACTTCGGCAAGAACATCATCCCCAAGGCCATCGAGCACCTGCAGGTGTTTGCCTATCCGTTCCGCAACGTCAAAACACGCGCCCAAAACTACTGGCGTGACGTGGGTACGGTCGATGCGTTCTTCGAGGCCAACATCGAGTTGGTCCACGTGGCACCCGAACTCAATGTGTACGACGAAGAGTGGCCGATCTGGACCTATCAGGTGCAGCAGCCGCCGGCTAAGTTTGTGCTCGATGATGACGGGCGTCGCGGCATGGCCATCAACTCGCTGGTCTCCGGCGGATCGATCATCTCCGGTGCTGTGGTGCGCGAATCGCTGCTGTTTTCCAGCGTGCGCGTCGATGAAGGCTCGAGTCTGCACCGCGCGGTCATCATGCCGGGTGTGCGCATCGGCAAGGGCTGTACCGTCAACAATGCCATCATTGATGAGCACTGCGAGATCCCCGACGGCATGCAGATCGGCGTCAATCCGGTGGCAGACCGGGAGCGTTTCGATGTATCGCCCAAGGGCGTGGTGCTGGTGACGCCCGAGATGCTGCACGCTTACACCTTGTCTAAGGTTTGAACGGACTGCCATGAGTGCCAGTCGTTTGCCGGTGGTGCTGTTCTGGCATATGCACCAGCCGCACTACCGGGATGCACTGTCCGGGCAATACATACTGCCCTGGACTTATCTGCACGCCATCAAAGACTACGTCGACATGGCCGCGCACCTCGAAGCCAATCCGCAAGCACGGGCGGTGGTCAACTTCACGCCGGTGCTCATCGAACAACTCGAAGATCTCGGCGCCAGCCTTGCCGCACACCTGAACACTGGCCAGCCTGTGCCCGATGCGGTGCTGGCGTTGTTGTCTGACGCGCCGCTGCCTGCAGACAACGAACAGCGCCTGCAACTGCTGCGGGCCTGTTTGCGCGCAGACCGGCAAAACCTCATCGAGCGTTTTCCGGTGTATGCCGAACTGGCTACGCTGGCCGCGTCGCTGGGCACGCCTGAACAGATCGCCTATGCCTCGGATCAGTTTCTGCGCGATCTGGCCATGTGGTTTCACATCGCGTGGCTGGGCGAGACGGTGCGACGCAGCGATATCCGGGTCACACAGCTGAGCGAACACGCGCGACAGTTCGGCCCGGAACACCGGCGCCAGTTGCTGGTCATCATCAGCGAACAGCTGGCCGGAGTGTTGCCGCGTTACCGCGCGCTGGCAGATGAAGGTCGCTGTGAGCTGGCCGTTTCGCCTTATAGCCATCCCATCCTGCCGCTGCTGCTGGACTTCGGTGCCGCGCGTGAGACCGAGCCGGCCGCGCCGCGGCCGCAGCATGCGGCGTATCCGGGCGGCCCAGAGCGCGCCGCCTGGCACATGCAAGAAGCCTTACGCGTGTTCCAGCGGGTCTTCGGTCGTTTGCCGCGCGGTTGCTGGCCTTCCGAGGGGGCCATCAGTGATGGCGCCTTGCGTGTGGTCGAAGACGCGGGCATCGAATGGGTGGCTTCCAGTGCCAATGTGCTTCGCGGTGCACTTGATGCCTGCGGCATACCGCTGGGTCAGGACGGCCATGATCCGGAGCGCTTGCTCAATCAGGCGCATCGCGTTGCGGACGGCAATATGGCCTGCTTCTTCAGGCACGATGAAATCTCGGATCTGGTCGGCTTTACCTATTCGCGCTGGCATGGCGACGATGCCGCGCGACATCTGCTGGAGCAGTGCGAACGCATGGCTGAACGCACCGAAGGTGTGCCGGGCCGCGTGTTGCTGATCGCCTTGGATGGCGAGAACGCCTGGGATCACTATCCGTTCAACGGCTACTATTTCCTCAATGCCCTGTATGCCTCGCTGGCGCAGTCGCCGCGTTTGCAGCTGACCACGTTGTCGGGCTTTCTCGATGACATGCGTTCGCGCGGCGTTGCGCCGCATGTGTTGCCGCGAGTGCGTGCCGGCAGTTGGGTGCACGGGACGCTGTCCACGTGGATGGGTGATCCGGCCAAGAACGCCGGTTGGGATCTGCTGTGTGAGGCCAAACTGGCCTATGACGCAGTCGTTGCCAGCGGTCAACTGAGCCCTGAACAGCAGTTGCAGGCCGGACGGCAACTGGCTCAGTGCGAAAGCTCAGACTGGTTCTGGTGGTTTGGCGATTACAACCCGCCCGAGGCCGTGCGTGATTTTGATCTGCTGTATCGCCATCAACTGACCAGCCTTTACACCTTGCTGGGCTTAGAGCCGCCTGCTGCGCTGCAACAGTCGCTGTCTGCCGGCGGCGGTGATCCCGAAGGCGGCGGTGTCATGCGCCGCGCGCAAGGCTGATGGCCTTAGCATGAACCTGTTGCCGCGCCTGCCGGTGTTTGACCAACGTCGCAGCGGCGTGTTGTTGCACCCGTCTTCGCTGCTCAATGATTCAAGTCCGGGTGCGTTCGGCACGGCAGCCCGCAGCTTCATCGATTGGTTGGCTGATGCGGGTTTTAGCGTCTGGCAGGTGTTGCCCTTAGGGCCTACCGGCGCTGACGGGTCGCCCTACTGGGCGCGCTCCGACTTCGCTGGCAACCCGCTGTTCATCGACCCCACGCAAGAGCCTGCCGGTGGTGAGCGCGCTTTTGCCGACTATTGCCTGGCCCATGAAGCTTGGCTGGATGATTACGCTTTATTCGAAGCGCTGGCTGTGCAGTTTGAAGGACTGCCCTGGTGGCATTGGCCGGTGCCCTTGCGCGATCGCCATGCCGATGCAGTGTTGGCAGCGACACATTCGCTGCAGCAGGCCATCACGCGCATCAAGCGGCAGCAATGGCAGTTTGCCGACCAATGGCAGCAACTGCGCAGCTATGCGCATACACGTGGTGTGCGCTTGTTCGGCGATCTGCCCATCTATGTGGCACCTGATTCTGTGGCCACGTGGACGCAGCGCGAGCAGTTTCAGTTAGACAGCGCCGGTCGGCCGTCCGAGGTCGCCGGCGTTCCACCCGACTATTTCAGCGAAGACGGCCAGCTGTGGGGCAACCCGCTGTACGACTGGTCGCACATGGCCGCTGAGAACTACCTGTTCTGGCGGGAACGCCTGGCCGCGCAGATGAGCCGCTTTGATCTGCTGCGCATCGATCATTTTCGCGGGCTGGCGGCTTATTGGGCCGTGCCGGCGGGCGCAGCGACGGCGCGCGACGGCCAATGGCGGGAGGCGCCCGGGCAACGCATGTTGGCGGCAGTCCGTCGCGAAATGCCCGATTTACCCCTGGTCGCCGAAGACCTGGGCGTCATCACTCCCGATGTCGATGCGCTGCGCCGTGAGTTCGGCTTACCCGGCATGCGCGTGCTGCAGTTTGCTTTCGGTGGTGACGCAGGCAACCCGCATCTGCCGCACAACCACTCCCCTGACGTTGTCGTCTATACCGGCACGCACGACAACGACACCACGGGCGGCTGGGCTATGCAATTGCCCGAACCGTCTCGCAGCCACGTGCAGGATTATTTGTCGATCTGGGATCAGGACATCTCTGAGGCGATGACGCGCGCAGCGCTGGCTTCTGTGGCTGGCTTAGCCATACTGCCCTTGCAGGATGTGCTGCGTTTGGGCAGTGAGGCGCGCTTGAACACACCCGGTACCGTGATCGGCAATTGGCAATGGCGGGCGCCGCTCGCAGCGTTGACGCCGCGTCTGGCGCAGCAGTATCGCGAGCTCAACGCCTTATTTGGCCGATGCTGAGCCGTTGCCGCACGCGCCTGTGGCTGGGCCTGAGCGCCTTGGCGGTGCTATCAGCTTGTTCCAGCCTGGGTGTGGTCACCCTCAAACCCGAGGTCACTGTGGCCGATGTCGCGCTCATCAAAGGTGATCTGACGCGTCAGGATTTGCGTCTGCGCTTGCATGTGCGCAACCCCAATGACCGCGCCTTGGTGGTCAATAGCATCCGCTACGAAGTACAGGTCGCCGGTCAGAAAGTGGTCAGCGGTGCTACGCAACAGGGCTTTGTGGTGCCGGCCAAGGGCGAGTCTGACTTTGAACTCGATGCCCAAGCAGATCTGGCCTCGGCGGCGCTGCGTATGCTGTCAGACAGTTTGCGCGGTCAGGCCACGGCCTATCGCGTGGTGGGTCAGTTGAACCTGGGCAGCGGCCTGATCAGAACACTGCCCTTCGAGCAGCAAGGTCGCTTGGGCGGCCGTTAACCGGCAGAGCCCGCAGACCGCGCTGCAGCCTGCGCCAAGTTAAGCATCGTGCTGCCTTCGACCAGCAACACACCGGCGACCACCAGCCACAGTGGCAGATGCGTCAGTCTGCGACCGACAGTGGTGGTCATCAACAACGGGCCCAGCAGCCACAGATAAGCCGTGCCCCAATGGATCTGCAAGGCCACACCGCCCAGCAGCGATAACAGCGTCATCAATGCGAACGGCAATAAGGCGTGGACTTGCAGTAACAGCAGGGCCTCATGTTCGCGTTCTGTTCTGGCCGCCGGTGCCGGCGGTGCGTCCTGGCGATAGCGCAGGCGCGCCAGCCACGCCAGCAGCAGTGCCACCACAGCCATGGGCGCTGCTCTACCGATGTGATGACCCAAAAACTCCAGTGTGTTGAGTAAGCGCTGGTAGCCGGGTAAGCCGGCGGTCATCGAATGGCTGGCATATCCGAAGGTCGGGAAATCGTTGCTGACCAGCCAATAGGCATGCGGCAGCAACAGCAGCGCGCAAACGCCACCGGCGATGAGCAAACCCTTCCCGAACTCGCGCACTTCACCAGCGCGTCCGGGTTGGCGCGCCAGCAAAGCCAGATAAACGACATTGCAGGCGATGGTCAGTGCCATCTGATATTTGGATAAAGCACCGCAACCCCAGATGAGGCCCAGCAACACCCACCACCGCGTGCGCAGTGCCTCGGCGCAGCGCCAGATGCACAGCGTGGCGGCCGCATGCGCGAGCATCAGCGCGGTGTTGTGGTTGAAGTAGCGCACATGGCTGGTGTAGTAGGTGATGCCGCAGATCAGCAGCACGCTGATGAGGGCGCGGCGGCGATCGAGTAATTCATCGGTCAGCAGCCAGGCCAGCCACAGCATCGCGCCGGTGAACAGCGCGCCCAGCGCATAGGTCGTGGCTACGCCGTGCGGCAGCAGCAGCTCGGTAGCGCCGAGTACCCAGGTCGGAAACGGCGGATGTTTGGCATAACCCCACGCCAGATGCTGCACCCAATCGAGCTGTTCGTAATTGTCGACCGGTACTTTCCAGTGGCCCCAATAAGGCGTGAGCGTCCACACCGCCAGGTGCAGTACGACAAACAGCAGCAGCAGCCACGGCAGCCGTGGCGAGTCTGTGGAGTGTTGTCGCGTGGGCATGGTCATGCGGTGGGCGCTTTCAGGCAGACTCGGGTCTCTTCTTGTAAGGCCAACCAGTGCGGCGAGGCAAGGTAGCGGTGTTCAGCGGCACGCGCCGCACTGGTGTGGGGTCCGGGCAGTTCGGGGTGGCACATGAGCACGCCACCGTCTGCCAAGCCGGCCAACCAGCCGCGCAGGCGCGTATCGTAACCGCTTTCACTGACCAGATCGTACACACCCGCAAAGTCGCTGTTGCTGCGCAAGCCCCGCAGCCGCAACTGCCGGCGCAGAGCCTTAGCACCCAGCAGGCCGATCACGGCGGCTTTAGCACCGCGATAGCGCTGCGGCCAGGTGCAGCGTAGCCACAGGTGTGTATTGCCGCGATGCTGCAACTCTGCCAGCAGCAGGTCGCGGATCACCGGGAACTGATGCACATGTTCGTGACCATCGATGAAATCCGGTGGTGTGCCGAACAGCGTTTCGAAACGTTGCAACTGCCGTGCGATCTCGGTGCGCAAGGCGCTACGGTCCAGTCGCAGCCGCAGATAAGTCGCGGCGATCCAGCCGGTCAGCGGGCGGGTGCCTGAAAAGACTTTGTTCTCGGTCAGGTTCAGGTGCAGGCCGACCGCTAAGTCCGGACGCAGTGCGCGCAGCGCCGGCAGGTGCTCTGCCACATAGGGGCCGTCAACGGCGCAACTGGTGGCGTTGATGGCACCCGCCGCACCCAACTGCAAGATCGACTGACACGCGGCCTGGCTTAAGCCAAAGTCATCGGCACACACGATGATGCGCCGCAGCTCTGGCGCTGGCGCGTTCACCGGTGCGGGCCACCGGGTTGCAGCGGTCTGGCGCCGGTGCCGGTTTCGCGGCTGATCAGATAACGCGGCCGTTGTTTGACCTCTTCAAAAATGCGCCCGACATATTCGCCGACGATACCCAGCGAGATCAGTTGCACGCCCGACAGGAAGAACACGGCCGCCGCCAGCGTCGCAAAGCCGGGGATCTCCTGGCCCAGAAACAGCTTCTCGAACACGATCCACAAGGCCATCAGAAACGAGATGACCGAGATGCCTAAGCCTGCCAGCATGACCATACGCAGTGGCTTAACCGAAAAAGCCGTGACGCCGGTGGCCGCCAGGCTGGCCAGGCTCAGCGGGCTGAACTTGCTCTCGCCTGACACGCGCTCTTCCATGGTGATGGCCAGCCCTTCCGAGCGAAAGCCGACCCAGCCATACAGGCCTTTCATGAAACGGTTGCGCTCTGGCAGTGCGCACAAGGCATCGACTACGCAGCGATCGAGCAGGCGGAAATCGCCGGCATCGGCTGGAATCTGCGCGCCATGACGCGAGGCGACCAGGCGGTAGAACAGCCGCGAACCCAAACGGCGCAGCGCCGGTTCCTGATCGCGGTCGGCCTTGGTGGTGTAGACCATGTCGACGCCGGCCTGCCAGCGTTCGACCATGCGCGGGATGACCGACAGCGGATGCTGGAAGTCCGCATCGAGCAGGACAACACAGTCGCCGGTCGCAGCATCCAGCCCGGCCTGCAAAGCGGCTTCTTTGCCGAAGTTGCGCGACAACTCGATGTAATGCACCGGCAAGTGCTGCGCCGCCCGCGCGACGATGGCACCGGTGTCGTCGCTGCTGCCGTCATTGACCACAACGATGTCCACATCATCGCTGAGGCTGCGGACCATGGCGGTCAGTTGCGTCAGGAAGTCGTCAATCTGCTGCGCTTCGTTATAGGCGGGCACCACGCAGGAGAGGCGGAACTTGCCGTCCGGATGCCGCAGCGCTGGGGGTGTGTCGATCATGTGCGCGGTCCTTGCAGCAGGTGCTGGTACAGCCGTTCATAGGCGCCGACTTGCTTGCGCCAGGAGAAGTCCTGCGCCATGCCGTTTTGCACCAGCCGTCGCCAGAGCGCTTTGTGTTGATACAGGTCGAGCGCGGTGTTGAGGCCCCAGGCGACGCCACCACCGTCAAAATCGTTGAACACGACGCCGGTGCCGCTGCGGGTGTCGGCATCGAACTGTTGCACCGAGTCGGCCAGGCCGCCGGTGCGGCGCACCACCGGCACCGTGCCATAACGCAGGCTGTACATCTGGTTGAGGCCGCAGGGCTCATACAGTGAGGGCATCAGGAAGATGTCACTGCCGGCTTCGATCCAGTGCGACAGTTCCTCGTTATAGCCACGCTGAAAGGCCACGCGCTGCGGCCAAAGTTGCGCCAGCGCGGCAAAAAAATCTTCGTAGCGCGCATCGCCGCTGCCCAGTACCACCAGACTCGCGTCGCGTTCCTGCAGCAGCTGCGGCAGTGTATCGAACAGCAGTTCAAAGCCTTTTTGCAGCGTCAGGCGACTGACCACACCGATCAGCGGTCGCTGCGCCAGCGCTTCCAGCCCGACGCGCTGTTGCAGCAGCTGTTTGAGCTCGGCCTTGATGCCCAGCTGATTAGCGTTGTAATGCCGCGGCAGGTGGCGGTCGTGTCGCGGGTCCCAGTCCTCGTAATCGACGCCATTGAGCAGGCCGGTCAGATGCCCTGCGCGCTGACGCAATACGCCATCGAGGCCCCAGCCGTGTTCGGCCGTCTGGATCTCCTGCGCGTAAGTGGGGCTCACGGTGCTGATGTGGTCGGCGTGCAGGATGCCCTCGCGCAGCGGATTGATGCGGCCGGCGTAGCGTTCACCGGCATCCAGCTGACCGGTTGCCGGGCCCAGACCCGTGTCGGCCGCAAGGTCCGAACTGAAGCTGCCCTGATAGCCCAGGTTGTGTAGCGTCAGCAAGCTGCGGGTTTCGGCAAACAGGCTGTCCCACGCAAACACGGTGCGCAGCAGCAGCGGTGCCAGCGCGGTGTGCCAGTCGTTGCAATGCAGGATGTGCGGCGCAAAGCCCATGCGCTGGCAGGCCAACAGCGCCGCGTGGGTCAGCGCGATGAAGCGCAGGTGTTCATCGACGTCGTTGGTATAGAGGCTGCCGCGCGCATACAGCTGCGGGCAGTCGATGAGGTAGACCATGGTGCTGGCGCCGGGCAGGCGTGCCGTGTGCACGTCAAACCGCAGCGCATGACTGCCCAGTTGCAGCGGCACGTTCTGCAGGAACTCGACCGGCCAGACTTCAAGCGTGCTGCGGTCTATTTGCGCGTAGAGCGGCATGAACAGCCGGATGTCATGGCCGGCCGCATGCAGATATTTGGCCAGTGCGCCAGACACGTCTGCCAGTCCACCGGTTTTGGCCAGTGGCGCAACTTCAGAGGCGATAAAGCAGATCCGCAGTGCCATGGCACCAGTGTAGCGGTTACCGGTGTCGCTGCGGGTGGCGGATGGGCCCAAGTTTTGAGCGCCAAAGGCCCTAGACCTTCCTGCGGCGGGTTGGTTCCACATCGCGCAGCATTTTTGTGCGCTGCTTGCCGGAAGCAGAAAACAGCCTGTTTTGTTGTATCAGCAAGCTGTTCCGACTGCTTCCTCGGCAGGCGCTGCAAGTGCCATACTGCGACCTCAACAAAAGCCAATTTTTAAGGCGCGCTCTCATGGCCGATATCCGTTCTGTTGTCACCGCTGTTGCTGTCGTCGCTGCGCTTGCTTGCGGCGGATGGGCGGTCTATGCCGCGAAGCACACCGGGGCCGGGGGCGGCGGCTTTGCGCAGCAAGGCCAAGCCGGTGGTGGTGGTGGCGGAGAGCGCCGCAATGCCAACGGTGGCGCCACCAACGGCGCGGCCAGCGGTGGTAACGGTGGTTCCGCGCAGAGAGCGCAGGGCGGCCAAGGGGGCGGCCAAGGCGGCCAAGGCCGGTCTGGTGGCGGCGGTCAGGGCGGCCAGGGCGGGCCGGTCGGCGTGCTGACCGCCGAAGTCCGTATGGCCATTATCGACACCGGGCTCGAGGCCATCGGCACGGCGGTGTCCAACGAAGCGGTCAGCGTCACCGCCAAGACTTCCAACATCGTCACGGCCATCCATTTTCAGGACGGTCAGATGGTCAAAGCCCGCGATGTGCTGGTCGAGCTCGATCACGCACAGGTTACCGCTGAGTTGGCTTCGGCTCAGGCCGACTACACCAACAGCGTCAGTCTGTTCAATCGCAGCAAAGAACTGGCCGCCATGCAGTCCTTGTCCAAGGCGCAGTTCGAACAGCTCGAAACCAACATGAAATCCAACGAAGCCAAGGTGGCGGCCATACAGGCGCGCTACAACGACACGTTTATCCGTGCGCCGTTTAGCGGCCGCGTCGGCCTGCGGCGCGTGAGCTTGGGCGCATTGATCAACCCGGGCACGGTGATCACCACACTCGATGACTTGAGTGTGGTCAAGGTCGACTTTGCTGTGCCGGACGTATTCATGGCCGAGCTGGGTCGCGCGCAGGCTGTGGCTGCCAAGACGGCTGCCTATCCGGGCCGCAAATTCATCGGCAAAGTGGTCAGTGTCGACTCGCGTATCGATCCGAGCTCCCGCTCGATCACTGTGCGTGCGCTGTTGCCTAATCAGGACGGTGCGCTCAAGCCGGGCATGTTCCTGACGGTCAGCATGGACCGCGATCAACGCAAAGCACTGGTGATCCCTGAGGAAGCGCTGGTGCCTGAGCAGGCACGGCAGTTCGTCTATGTCATCTTGCCGGGCGATAAAGTGGCCAAACGCGAAGTGCGTATCGGCCGCCGGCAGCCGGGCGAGGTTGAGGTGGTCGAGGGCTTGGTCAATAACGACCGGGTTGTGGTCGAAGGAACGCTCAAGTTGCGTGAGGGCGCCAGCGTCATCGAACGGCGGCAGGGACAGCCGCCGGCGGGCGCAGAGGGCGGCGATAAAGCGGCTGCCAAGGCAGCGACTAAGGCACAGGCCAAGGCAGCGACGCCATGACTATCTCTGAACTGGCCATACGCCGGCCGGTGTTTGCCACCGTGCTGTCGCTGCTGTTGCTCATCTTGGGCATCATGGCAGCGCTGCGCTTGTCGGTGCGCGAATACCCCAACGTCACCTCACCGGTGGTCAACATCAGCGTCACTTATC
>CAIVTJ010000122.1 GCA_903908825.1 uncultured Pseudomonadota bacterium
CACCGCTGATTGGTTGGTCAGGTCGAGCTCGGCGTGGGTGCGCAGCAGCAGACTCTCTTGCGAGTGCCCCGCTGCCAGCAACTGCCGCACGATGGCCGAACCAACCATGCCGCGATGTCCCGCGACATAAACTCTATCGACCATAGAACCCCGCGATGCTGTCGACCACATATTGCAGTTGCTCTGCTGTCAGCTCAGAGAAGATAGGCAAAGCCATGGTCTGTGCGGCAGCGGCCTCAGACTCGGGCAGATCGCCGGTGCGATAGCCCAGATATTGGAAGCACTGCTGTTGATGCAGCGGCACCGGGTAATAGACCTCGGTGCCCACGCCGGCATCGGCCAGGTGTTTGCGCAAGGCATCGCGTTCTTGCACGCGCACGATGTACTGGTTGTACACATGGCGGTAGCCGGGCACGGCATAGGGCGTGATCAGCTTATCGCCCAAGCCTGCTGCGGCAAAAGCGGCATCGTAATAAGTGCCGTTGCGCTGGCGGCCTGCAGTCCAGCCGTCGAGTGCGGCCAGCTTGATGTTGAGCACAGCGGCTTGGATTTCGTCGATGCGGAAATTGCCACCAACAAAGGCGTGGTAGTACTTGGGGTCCATGCCGTGCACGCGCAGCACCGCCATGCGCTTGGCCAGCTCTGCATCGTGGGCGACGCACATGCCGGCATCGCCGAAGGCGCCCAGATTCTTGGTCGGGAAGAACGACAGACAACCGATGTCCCCAAAGCTGCAGGCGCGGCGGCCCTGCTCGTCTGCGGCACCGATGGCTTGGGCGGCGTCTTCGATGACCTGCAGGCCGTAATCGCGGGCCAAGGCGCACAGCGTGGCCATGTCGGCCAACTGCCCGTACAGATGCACCGGCATCAGCGCACGGATGCGGCCGCCGGTGATACGGTTGAACAGCCCGCCATCGCGGCGCACACACTGCTGCTCGAGGAAGCTGCGCACCGCTGCCGGCGACAGGTTGTAGGTGGCCGGGTCGATGTCCAAAAAGATAGGCCGGGCGCCGGTGCGCGCGATGGTGCCGCCGGTGGCAAAGAAGGTGTAGGACGAGGTGATGACCTCATCGCCCGCGCCGATGTTCAGGGCCATGAGTGCCAGCAGCAGTGCGTCGGTGCCAGAGCTGACACCCACGCCATGGGCCACTTGGCTGTAGGCCGCCACAGAGGCTTCGAGCTGCTTGATGGCCGGGCCGAGGATGAAGTACTGGCTGTCGCAGACGGCCTCGATGGCCGCGTCTATGGCGGGTTTGAGCGACTGGTACTGCGGCTTAAGGTCAAGTAAGGGGACTTTCATCTTTAGATTCTAGCAGCGCGCGTTGCGCGGGTATGCAAGCCGGTGCGTGAACTGAGTATCGACACGGTCCCAGCAGTTTTTGCCCTTCCGGAAAGAGCAGGCTGCGATGACGCTGGAAGGGTGCAAAAAAGCCCTAAAGCCACCCTCTTGATGCAGTGCAACAGTTGCACTAGCCTAGTCCATGCCAACCCTGTTTAAAACAGGCGCGGCAATGGTGGTGATGTATGTTGGAGATCACCCTCCGCCGCACGTTCACGTCATTTTGAGCGACGGACGTGACTGCACCGTCAACCTAAGCAACCAGCGCATTGTCGGCACCATTGCGGCTGGGGAAATCCGGGCGCCGCTTTCTTGGATCAACGCAAACCTGCGCCAGCTACTGGCCAATTGGGAGAGGCTGAACCCGTGAGTGACTACTTTCACCCCAAGCTGCTCACCGTAAAGGCCCAGCCCGACTGGCGCCTGCGTACAACTTGGAGCACTGGCGAAGTGCTAGAGGTCGATGTCGAGAAAATCCTGCGCAAGACAGCTGTACTCAGACATCTATTGGACCCAACTGTTTTTGCTCAGGCCCGTCTGGCCCCGTTGGGGCTGGGCGTCGAATGGTTCGACACTGAACTGGCGGCCGACAATCTATATGCCTTGGGCCAAGAACAAGCCGGCAAGGTCAGCCATCAATTATTCGACAGCTGGATACAACGCAATGACTTATCGTTGACGACGGCAGCCGCGGCACTGGGCATCAGTCGCCGCATGACCAGCTATTACCGCACTGCCCAGAAGCCTATACCGCGCGCTATCTGGCTGGCTTGCTTGGGATGGGAGGCTACCCGCCCCGCTGCCGATGTTCTGCCCCGTAGTTTGCCGGGTGTACGCCGACGCGCCGCAGGAAACCATTAAGTTGCTGCGGGCAAATCAAACCTTGTAATAAGCCCTATACCAATCCACAAACGCGCGCACGCCCTGCTCGACCGTGGTCGCCGGCTTATAGCCCACCGCGCGCTCCAGGTCCTGCACATCGGCCGAGGTGTCGGGCACATCACCGGGCTGCAAGGGCAGCAGGTTCTTGATGGC
>CAIVTJ010000123.1 GCA_903908825.1 uncultured Pseudomonadota bacterium
CCCATCAACGGCTGGAAGTAATCGATGATGGCGCTGGCATCCATCTGCCGCGAGCCGGTGAGCTTTTCTAATGTCTCGGGCCAAGGCTGGCTTTGACCGGCAGCCAGCATGGCCTGGAAACGCTTGCCGGCTTCGCTGCTGCCATGCACCGAACACTCATGCAGCGGACCCTTAAAGCCAGCGGCGTCGCATAGCGCACGATGGAACTGGAACTGCAGGATGAAAGACAGGAAATAGCGTGTGTAGGGTGTATTGCCCGGCACATGATATTTAGCGCCCGGATCAAAGTCGTCCTCGCTGCGCGGCAGCGGTGCCGACACGCCTTGGTATTTTTCGCGCAGTGCCCACCAAGCCTTGTTGTAGTCCTGAGGCTGAATACGGCCCGAGAACACCTGCCAGCGCCACTGGTCCACCAGCTTGCCAAACGGCAGAAAAGCAATCTTGTCTGCGGCCATCTTCATCTGCTCGTTGATCACGCTCTCGTGCGAGGGTTTGACCTTGGGTGCAAGCCCCACGCTGGCGTAGTAGCCGGGTGTCATCGACAGCACGATGGTGTCGCCGATGGCTTCATGAAAGCCGTCGTGCGCCCCGCCCTGAAACAGGAAGGGCTGGTCCTTGTAAGACAGGTCGTAATACACATGCCCCATCTCGTGATAGATGGTCTGCAGGTCTTCCTCGGTGGGCGTGATGCACTGCTTGATGCGCACATCTTCATTGCGATCCATCTGCCAGGCGCTGGCATGACAGACCACTTCGCGATCGCGCGGCCGCGTCAGCATCGAGCGTTCCCAGAAGCTGGCGGGCAACTGCCTGAAGCCCATCGAGGTGTAAAAGTTCTCGGCCGAGCGTGCCATGCGCAGCGCATCGTAGCGCTGTGACTTCAGTGCCGAATCGACACTGGGTGCGGCTACTGCCGGATAGGGCTTGAGCACATCGTCATAGATCTTGTTCCACTGCTGCGCCCACAGATTGCCCAGCAGCTGCGCAGGGATAGGCTTGCCGGCCGGCACTTTGTCTTCGCCATATTTGTGCGCCAACTGAGCGCGCGCATAGCAGTGCATCTGCTCGTATAGCGGTTTGACCTGACCCCACAGACGCTCGACTTCCTGTTCAAACGCCTCGGGCGACATGTCATAGCCTGAACGCCACATCGCACCCAGATCGGCATAGCCCAATTCGCGAGCGCCCTCGTTGGCCAGTGCCACAAAGCGCTGGTAGTCCTGACGCATGGGTTTGGCGATGCTGTGCCAGCCGGCCCAAGCCTCGGTCAGGGTCGCGTAGTCGCGGCTGCTGGCCAGTGTCTCTGACAGCTGGTCGATATTGCGGCACTCCTGCTTGCCCCCCTTGTCGACGCAGTACTTGCCTTCGCCATAGGCGGCTTCAAGGCCTGCAGCCAACTTGGCCAGCTCAGCACGTTTGGCCGCGTCGTCCGGTGCGGGCGCCGACACGCCCAGTTTCAGCAGTGCCAGTGCGCGCGCAGTGGCGTCATCTTTGGGTGTCTGCTCGTACTGGCGCGCTTCGGCAACCGCCTTACTGAAATAAGCCAGATAGCGTTCGTTCGCACGGGCCGACAGCAGCTGCGTATCGGGTGTGATGTAGGTCGCCTGGGTCCAGCCGGCGGCATTGAGCTCGTCCGATAAGGCCCCCATGTCTTGATTAAGCCGGGCTACAAAGGCCGCTGCGTCCTGCTTGGGCGCCTGTGGTTTGCCGTTGCAGGCCGCTAAACCCGTTGCCAAGGCCATCGCCACGCCCAGCGCTACCAGATGTCGCATTATCTGCCCCTTGTATGCCCGGCCTTCGTGCAGAGCCGGTACACTGTAGCGCCGCGGCATCCGCAGCGGGAATAGCCGCAGATGTCCATGTCCCAAACTTTGATGCCCACCGCCGATCCGCTGGACCAGTTGCCGCGTACGACGCGAGCGCCAGCGCCCTTCCTGCCCATGACCCGCGCCGAGATGGACGCACTGGGCTGGGATGAGTGCGACGTCATCGTGATCAGCGGCGACGCCTATGTCGACCATCCCAGCTTCGGCATGGCCATTATCGGCCGCTTGCTTGAGGCTCAGGGCCTGCGCGTCGGCATCATCGCGCAACCCGATTGGCAGGGCCCCGAGCCGTTTCGTGCGCTGGGCCGGCCGCGGCTGTTCTTTGGCATCACGGCCGGCAACATGGACTCCATGGTCAATCGCTACACGTCTGACCGGCGTGTGCGCAGTGACGATGCCTACACCCCCGCCGGAGCCGGTGGCAAACGCCCCGATCGCTCGGTCATCGTTTACTCGCAGCGCGCGCGTGAAGCCTACAAAGATGTGCCCATCGTCATCGGCGGCATCGAGGCGTCACTGCGGCGCATCGCGCATTTTGATTACTGGTCTGAAAAAGTCCGCCGTTCGATTTTGCTCGATGCCAAGGCCGACCTGCTGGTCTATGGCAATGCCGAGCGGCAGATCACCGACATCGGCCGCCGCATGGCTGCCGGCGAGAGTATCGATACGCTGACCGATCTGCGCGGCACCTCGTTCGTACGTAAGGGCTTGTTTGCTGACTACATCGAAATCGATTCCACGCACCTTGATGCGCCCGGCCCGCTCAATCCGCCCGTCGACCCGTATGAGATGAAGATGGAAAAGGGCACGGGCAAGGGCTCTGCAGCAGAGCCTGCAGCAGAGCCTGCCACAGCGCCGGCACCCGAGGGCGAGAAGGTCGTGCGCTTCGGCCGCGAATTGCGGCGCGCTGATCGCGAGCGCAGCGTGATCCGCATGCCGTCTTATGAAGATGTGGTCAACGACCCGGTCATGTATGCGCATGCCTCGCGCATCCTGCATCTGGAGGCCAACCCGGGCAATGCGCGCGCGCTGGTGCAGCGTCACGGCAATGTCGATGTCTGGCTTAATCCGCCACCCATTCCGCTGACCACACCGGATATGGACCTGGTCTACGAGTTGCCCTATCAGCGGCGACCGCACCCGTTTTATGGCAAGGCCGATATCCCGGCCTACAAGATGATCCGCTTTTCGATCTCGATTCAGCGCGGTTGCTTCGGTGGTTGTAGCTTCTGTTCGATCACCGAGCACGAGGGCCGCATCATTCAGAACCGCAGCGAGGGTTCGATCTTGCGTGAGATCGAAACCATCCGCGATAGCGTGCCCGGCTTTACCGGCGTCATCAGTGACCTCGGCGGACCCACCGCTAACATGTATCGCATCGCCTGCAAGAGCCGCACAATTGAAGCGGCCTGCCGCCTGCCGTCCTGTGTGTTTCCGACGGTGTGCTCAAACCTCAACACCGATCACTCACCGTTGATCGAGCTGTATCGCAAGGCGCGCGAACTGCCGGGCATCAAGAAAGTGCTGATCGCCTCGGGCGTTCGCTATGACCTGGCCATCGAATCACCTGAATATGTCAAAGAGCTGGCGCAGCACCATGTGGGCGGCTACTTAAAGATTGCGCCCGAGCATATCCGTGATGCCCCGTTGGCTAAGATGATGAAGCCGGGTGTGGGCACCTATTACAAGTTCAAAGAACTCTTCGATCGCTATTCGAAAGAAGCCGGTAAAGAGCAGTACCTTATTCCGTACTTCATCGCCGCCCATCCGGGCACGACCGATGAAGACATGCTCGAGTTGGCTATCTGGCTTAAGCAGAACGGCTTCCGTGCTGATCAGGTGCAGGCCTTTTTGCCATCGCCGATGGCGTCGGCCACGGCCATGTATCACAGCGGCAAGAACCCCTTAAAGCGCGTTACACGCACCAGCGAGAACGTGCCCATCCCCAAGGGCATGCGGCAGCGACGCTTGCACAAGGCGTTTTTGCGCTATCACGATCCCAACAACTGGCCGGTACTGCGCGAGGCGCTGCGGCACATGGGCCGTGCCAACCTCATCGGCAATGGGCCGCAGCATCTGATCCCGTCTTATCAGCCGCAAGGCACAGGCGAAGCCGGTGAGGGACGACGTATCGCGCCGGCACCGCGCGGCGGTAAGCCGCGACCGCAGGCTGCCGGGCAAGCGATACGCACTCAGCACACAGGCCTGCCGCACACCCCTAGAGCGCCCGCTGCCAAGAAGGGCGAGCCGCGCTGGGGTGGTAAGGGCAAGCGCTGATGAACGCGCAGCGCACTCTGGCGGTGGCGGGTGTGTTGATGGCTACAGGCATCATGGCCGGCGCGCTGGCTGCGCATGCACTCAAGGGCGTGTTGCAAGCCGGCCAGCTGCAATCCCTGCATACGGCGGTGAACTATCAGCTGTTCAATGCGCTGGGCTTGCTGGCAGTGGGACTGTTGCAACGTCAGTTGCCTGGCCCGGCCTTGCGTGTCACCGCAGTCCTGCTGGTGGCTGGCATCGTCTGTTTCAGCGGTAGCATCTATGCGCTGTTGGCTGATGGTCCGCGCTGGTTGGGCCCGGTCACACCCCTGGGTGGGGTGCTGCTGATTGCCGCTTGGCTGCAGTTTGCAGTGGTGATGCTGCGTCACGACAAAGGCTCTGTGCAGGGCCGGGGGTAACTATGGACCGCGCTGCCTACGATCGCTACCTGGCTTGCTTTAACGCCCGTGACTACGATGCAGTGTTGGCGCATTACGCTGATGAGTTCGTGCTCGAGTTCGGTGGCCTGCGCTTTACGCGCAAGCAGCAGGTCAAAGACTTTTATGCCTTCCTGCATTCGTACTTGGATGAGTCGATCACTGTGCAGGCCTTTGTCAGCGACGGCGCCATGGTGGCGTTAGAGGGCATCGTGCGCATTGAGGGCCGCGTCGAGCTGACCGCAGAGGCTCTGGCTAACGCCGGCTATGTGGGTTTATTCCCGCTGCCTGCTGGGGCTGTGCTGCACATCCCGCAGTACATCCACTATCACCTGCGCGAAGGCCAGATCGTGCGCGCCGGTTGCGCGCTGGTCTGATTACAGCTGCCGCGCAGCGAACGTGTCGCAGTTCTTAAGCAACCCGCTCTCGAAACCGATCTTGAACCAGCGTTGACGCTGCGCTGAAGTGCCATGCGTGAAAGAGTCGGGCATCACGGTGCCCGTAGTCTGCCGCTGCAGCATGTCATCGCCGATGGCTTGCGCAGCATTGAGCGCCTCTTCGAGGTCACCGGCCTCCAAAATGTTACGAGTGCGCTGCGCATCGTGCGCCCAGATGCCGGCAAAGCAATCGGCCTGTAGCTCCAGCCGCACCTGCAGCGCGTTGCGTTGCTTGGCACTGCGACCTTTTTGCGCGGCGCGCATCTGCGCTTCTATGCCCAACAGGTTCTGTACGTGATGGCCGACTTCGTGCGCAATCACATAGGCCTGTGCAAAATCACCGGGGGCATTAAAACGCTGGGCCAATTCGCGATAGAAGCCCAGATCGATATACACACGGCTGTCAGCCGGGCAATAAAACGGGCCGACTTCGGCGCTGGCCACGCCGCAGCCTGACTGGGTAGTGCCTTCAAAATAACGCAGCTTGGGCGGAATGTAAGTCGCGCCGGTCTGCGAAAAAATACGCGTCCAGCTGTCTTCGGTGTCGGCGAGCACTACCGATATGAATTCGCCGAGTTCATCACGAGGTGCCGGTGGTGGCGCAGTGACGACTTCGTTTTGTTGGGCTGCAGGCGGCGCGGCGCCGTCGAGCACACCCATGACTACGGCCGGGTCTATGCCGAAATACCAAGCGGCGAGCAACAGGATGATGCCGCCGATGCC
>CAIVTJ010000124.1 GCA_903908825.1 uncultured Pseudomonadota bacterium
CCACTTCACTAAATTCGACCAGAGCATTAAGGGAAGTCCGCTGTTTAGTGTTCTGAATACCACCGGATTCAACAATACCTTTCCCTCTATACAGACTCAGGGGCGCCTCAATTTGGGCTGGGACTTCGGCTCATTCTCGTCTGATGTATTCGTGAACATCATCGGTGCCTATAACAACTGGTCGAGCACGACGGTACTGCCCGTGACGCGTGACGCGAATGGTAACCCTGCAGGTGGCGGAGACAGGGTACGCGGCAGTCAGATCGTGGACCTGCATATTGGATACAACCTAGGCGGTAACCTTCTCAGGGATAGCCAGTTGTACGTCGATGCCAGTAACTTGTTCGACAAGGAACCTGCGTTCTACAACAGCACCAATGGCTATGACGGTTACTCGGGCAACGTGCTCGGGCGCGTCTTGTCGGTCGGCTTCCGTCTCAAGCTATAAAAAAATAGAGAAATACATGAGTAAGATTCCCGGACTGGACAGACGTCAGTTTCTCGGTACGTTTACAGCAACGGTTGCGGTTGCTGTGTCGGCAGCGCTGCCGCGGTACGCCAATGCAGCCGGCCCGACCAGGAAGCTAGCTGGCGTATTCCCCATTGGCTTCACGCCGATCATCGGTAACGATCAAGTTGATTACGAGGGTCTCGCATCCCAGATCCGCTTCTGCAGGAAGGGCGGCGTTCACGGATTCGCTTGGCCACAGCTGGCCAGTGGCTGGTCGACACTGTCGGAGGCTGAGCGGCTGCAGGGCGGTGAAGCCATCTGCGATGCAGCAAAGGGTGGATCGACTGCCATCATCATCGGTGTGCAGAGCAGGACGGCAGATATCAAGGAATCTGCGCGGTACGCGATGCAGGCTGAAAAGCTCGGAGCTGATGGGCTCATTTGTATTCCACCACCGGGAATGACTGCGCCGGCAGAACTGCTGGATTACTACTCCAAAGTCGCCGCGCTCTCTTCACTACCCTTTATGGCGCAGGCTGTCGGCGACTTCAGTGTCGATCTGCTGGTGCAGATGTACGAGAAGATCCCGAACTTCCGTTACGTGAAGGATGAATCCGGTGAGCCGCTTGATCGCGTCACCGAGATCGGTCAGCGCACCAATGGCAAGCTGAAGTCTTTCTCCGGACGCGGCGTCTCCACCATGATCACCGAGATGGAGCGAGGCTTCGCAGGACATTGCCCATACGTGAGCATTGCGGATGTCTATTCGTCAGCCTATGACTCTTTCCATGCAGGCGACAAAGCCAAGGCCTTTGCCACCTTTGGCAAGATTCTCGCCGCCAACTCACTCATACCGCAGAACGATGTGAACGTGCTGATTGCCCGCGGCGTGCTGAAACCCGGAACTTCGACTCGCCAGGCTCCGCCGGTGCCAGGTGCGCCGCCGCCAAAGCGTGTACGCGTCACGGTGGAGGAGGCACGGCGTGTTCTGGACACTTACTTGAAGGGCGATCTGCGCGCCTGATGCCTGACGCGCAGAGCCACTCAGCCCCGCTTGTAAACGATCTTCTGCGAACCGGCCTCGCAGCTGCCGATCACTTTGGCATCGCCCACGGCGTCGTTAGCCACGGCTTCAAGGGTATAGCCCTTGACGCCCTTGGCATCGAGCTTGGCGGCGATCTCAGACTTGAGTTCCTCGCAGGGCTTGCCGGCCGCAAAGGCGGCGGGGGTCAGCAGCGACGCGACGACAGCAAACGTAATGATTCGTGACATGGCGGTCTCCGGTGGGGTGGGGCAGTGGTGTGAGTCTACGTCAGGTGCCGTTGCAAGCGGGGCCGCATGACCGCAAACCACAGCGGTGGCAGCAGTGCCATCAGCACCATGCCGGCATAGCCGGTGGGCATCTGCGGCGAGGACGGTGTGCGCTGCAAGGCACCGGCAGGTACGTCACCGGCCCTGTGGTGGTGGGCATGGCGCGGCAACTGGAACAGCAGCGCGTCATCCACGCCATTGGCGCAATCCCAGGTGTGGCCATCGCTCAGGCGGGCCGGCCGCCCGTCGACGATTGCACGCCGCAGTCCCCAGTGTTCGATGTAGTCCACACCGCCCACCAGCACCACCGCCATGATCGCCTGCAGCAGCCAGACGCCCAGCGCGGCAGGCCCCCACATCAGCGTCACCGCAGCGCCAAACACCACCCCCAGCAGCATCAGGATCAGCGCCTCATTGCGCAGCAGGCCACGCCGGTTACCCAGCGCCAGGCCATGGCGGTACACACTGGCAATGTAGCCAGGCAGGAATCCCGGCAGCGATTGATCGGCGCGAGCCGATGCGGCGTCGCGATCGGTGGCCACCCACCGGTGGTGACCGAGGTTGTGCTCCAGGCGATATGGACCCCAGAGCACCAGCGCCAGCAGCAGCCGCGACAGCATCACATCCACGCGGCCACGCCTGTGCCCGAGCTCATGGGCCAGCACGATGCCGATGCCACCGCTCACATAGCCCATCGACAGGGCCAGCCCCACAGCCGGTAACGGCCCCAGCTGACTGCCCTGCCAGGCAGCCCAAGGCAACTGCAGCAGCACACCCGTCATCAGCAGTCGTTGCACACCGGGATGGGCGATAGGCGGGCCCAGAGAACGCGGTCCCACCAGCCACTCAGCCAGTGGTACCAGCACGGCACCGGCCAGCAAACTCAGCGGCGTAAAGCCCAGCCACCAGCCCAACACCGGCGAACAGATAAACAGCGTAGTCAGTAGCAGCGACAGCACGACTTAGCCCTGTGCATCCTTCAGTGCGACACTCGACGTCTCTGAGCGCACCGGCCGGCTGACCAGCCTGCAGGCCAAGGTGGCCACCGACACGGCCACCGCAAACAGCACAAAAAACGCCACCGGGCCGCCGATATCTAGCGATGCCGAGCCGGCCCAGGAGCTGGCCACTGCGCCCAGACGTCCAATGCCCAACATCAGGCCGATACCCGTGGCCCGCAGCCACGTCGGATAGA
>CAIVTJ010000125.1 GCA_903908825.1 uncultured Pseudomonadota bacterium
GGCACCCAGCACGCCGGCAGACGCGGCGCTGGGATTCCTGGTCTTGCGCAGCCGCTTCGTGGCAGATACCGACCTGCAGCCGGGCAGCGTCAGCCTGGGCCGGGCCTGGGACGAAGGCGTGGCCTCGGGCGCCTGGCGTGCCGGCATGTCGCCGAACGGCCAGGCGGTGGTACGCGACAGCACCCTGGGCCCGCACATCGGCGCCTGGGCGGCATCCACCTCACGCCGGCCCTTTGTCGCCGCCGATGATCTGGCCAACGGCCAGGCCAACAGCCAGGCCAATCGCCTGGCGGAATACAGCAACAAGCCCTTGCCACACGACATCGCCCGTGAGGCCCTGCCCCCCGGAGACGGCTGGGCTAGCGCAGGCCCCGGCACGCGGGGCGGCGCCGATGCCGCGCCACAAGATGTGCACCTGGTGCGCAACCGCGCCGAATTGATGGCTGCGCTGCAAGCGCACAACCGCCCACGCATCGTCAAGATCCAAGGGCGCATCGACCTGAGCGTGGCCGACGATGGCAGGCCGCTGGGCGCTGAGGATTTTCGCCATCGCGCTTTCAACTGGGCCGCTTACGCCGCAGCGTACGAGCCCGCCACCTGGGGCCGCAAGCCGCCCGAAGGCCTGTTGGAGGATGCACGCCTGGCATCGGCCAAGGCCCAATCCGCCCGAGTGGTGATAGCGGTGCCGTCGCGCACCACGCTGATCGGCTGGGGGCCGGGCGCGGCCCTGGTCAACGGAGGGTTGGCGCTGATCAAGGTGCAGGACATCATCATCCGAAACCTGCACCTGAGCGACGCCTACGACCACTTTCCAGCGTGGGACGCCAAGGACAACGGCCACGGCGAATGGAACTCGGAATACGACAACATCACGCTGCGCCAAGCCGAACGGGTGTGGGTGGACCACTGCACGCTGGACGACGGCAACCGGCCCGATTCAGCAGAACCGCTGCTGCTGGGCCGGCCGCTGCAGCGGCATGACGGCCTGCTCGACATCACCCGCGCGTCCAACCACATCACCGTGAGCTGGAATCACTTTCGGCACCATGACAAAACCTCGTTGGTGGGCGGCAGCGACCGCCACGTCGAAGACGATGGCCGACTGAAAGTGACCTACCACCACAACCTCTGGGAGCAGACCAAAGAGCGCTCGCCACGGGTACGCTTTGGCCAGGTGCATGTCTACAACAACCTGTACCTGATTCGCCAGGCTGGCAGCTTTGGCTACTCCATCGGGCTGGGCTACCGATCAGCGGTGTTCAGCCAACACAATGCATGGCAGACGCCGCCCGACCTACAGACCGGTCGGCTGATCAGGCCTTACAAGGGCGAGGTCTTTGAAGACCAAGGCTCCATCGTCAACGGCCTGCCCGCAGCTTTGAGCGCCGAGTTGTCTGCCAGCCAGCCCGCGCTGAAATTCGAGACCACCTCAGGCTGGCTACCCGCATCCGGGCCAGCCATCGACCCGGCCGATCAGGTGCCGTCCCGTGTACGTTCCGGCGCGGGCGCCGGACGGCTCTGGACAGCCCCGGTTCCCTGAACATCACGCCTTGCATTCGCA
>CAIVTJ010000126.1 GCA_903908825.1 uncultured Pseudomonadota bacterium
AGGGTGCCGCTGCCGGACATGTTGCCGACCGACGAGGCACCATCCAGGCGCCAGCGGTGCACACCGCCGTGGCCGGACTCATCGCTGCTATAGAAGAACAGCGGACCGCTGGAAGGCTCTTGCACCAGCGTCAGGCTCATCGGGTTGGTGGCCTGCTGAGCGCCGATCGGGCGCGTGGTACGCGTGGTGGCTTCACCGAACTGGCCCAGGAACTTGCCCGACTCGTCAAAGTGCATGAACTGGTTGGCGTAGCCCTGCTGGTTGTTTGACTGGTCGATGAACGCCGCGCCGCGGTAGCCGTAAACAATGTGCGTACCACTGGCCAGCGCCACCGTGCCGCCGTAGTTCACCGACCCGTCAATGGCCTGCGTCTGGTAGGTACCCGTCAGAGGGTTCATGGCTGCCGAGGGACTGGTCTGCCACAACCAGCTGTTGGTGCCGGCCTGGGCGGTACCCAGATGGAAGCCGCTATTACCGGTCACCGAAGAATCGAAGAACACCACCTTGCCGCCGCTGGTCACCGGGAAGCGCGGCGACTGCGAACGCTGGATGGCATCGGTGCGGTAGTAAGGCGTATTGACCGACATGGGGACCGAAGCCTGAGCCGTCGCGGCAGCCCACAGCGGATTGCCCGAGCCATCAAAGCCGGTCAGCGCCGCGCGATAGACCGTCTGCACACCGCCACTGCTGACGGCGTAGCCCAGCTCACCGTTCTCAAACAGCGTCCAGTTGGTCGCGCCGGTCAGCGGCTGATCGAGCAGCTTGATGTAGCGCGCCGCGCCCGAGGACGGTAGTTCGGCCAGGGCCTGGCGGCCGTTGACGTTGAGCAGCGCATAAGTGCGGCTGTTGGACAGCGTCTCGACCGAAGTGAAACCGCCGAAGCCACCGTTGTAGCTTGAGGCATCGGTCAGCTCGGCCGGCAAACCGCCGACCCAGTTGCGCACCAGCGGCCAAGCCGCGCCACCGGCCTGCAGCACGCTGGCGTGGGTGCTGTCGTTGCGGAACTCAAGGTAGTTAGCAAACACGCGACCCGGGTTGCCGTGGTCCACGGTGGCGGTGTAGTACGCCGGCAGATAAGCGACCTGCGTATCGGCACTGGTGGCGCCGGCGGCAAAGCGCAGCAGGCGGTTGTTGCAGGTGTCGAGCACCCAGCGGTTGCCACTGGCATCCAAGGCCAACGCAGTGCGCTCGATGCCGTAGCCCTTGAAGCACAGCTTGTTCGAAGCGACCACCGGACTGCTGGCATAACCGCCGGCCGAGCCGACCACATCGCCAGCTGCACTGCCCGGATTGCCATTCACATCAAAGTGGCGCAGCTGCTGGTTGCTGCCGCCATCGGCCACCCAGACACCGCCGGTGTCATTGCCGGCCGCTTCAGCGGCCAGCGCCAGCGGCGCCGACAAGCCAGACAAGGTCATGGCCAGCGCCGGGCTGGTGGCGATATTGGTGTAACGCTGCACCACGCTGCCCGAAATGATCCACAGGTCGCCGGCTGCGGTCAGCGCGATCTGGTTGAGCTTGCGCGGCACCATGCCGACGGCAAACTCGTTCAACTGCACGCCGCTGACCTTGTTAAACACGCGCACCTTGCCCAAACCGCCGTGCGCTACCACCAGCAGGTTGCCGCTGCGCTGCACTGCAAGGCCGGTGGCTGCGTTGTTGGACTGATCACCGGCAGAACTGGCCAGATGCAGGTCAATAACGCTGCTGTAGCTCTGATTGGGGTAGCAGCCGCTGCCCTGCGCTTGCAGACAGACCGGCTCGCCGTTGCTGAAGGCTTGAGGCAAGTTGCTAGAGCGGCTAAAGGCGCCGACGAAGCTGCCCTTGTCGTAAACGCCACCCGTGTTGGCCCAATAAACGGTGTTGTCGTCAGCAGCGACCAGCGAGGCAGCCGAGAACGGGTCCGTGCTGGAGAAACGGCGCACTGCCTGCTGCGGCGATGAAAGACTGAAACCCGACAGCATGGGCTGCTGCTCGTTGTAGCCCAGACCCAGGAAAGCCTCGCTGCCGTTGATGGCGATGCTGCTGACCGGATACAGACTGGTGTGGACCTGCGTGCCGTCAAAGCTGGCCGAGGTGTTGCCGATGACGCCTTCCCAGACGTAGTTCATGCTG
>CAIVTJ010000127.1 GCA_903908825.1 uncultured Pseudomonadota bacterium
CATACGCAGCATCGATGGACGCATCAGCCAGATGAGCGGACAGCCCTTCGGGCCTGGCTATCTGGACAAGCTCTTGCCCAGTGAAACCATGTGGCTGGACTCCAGCCCCACGACCGCCGCCATTCTGGCCGCCGGCAAGTTGCGCAAGGGCGCAGACCTGCTGCTGCTGCGGGCCTTACAGAAAGCGCATTATGAAGCCGGTGAGCCTGTGACCGAACACGACACCCTGCTGCGTCTGGCGGCAGAGTTGGGCTTTGACAGCGCAACGTTTGCGGCTGTCATGAGTGCCGCCAAACCCGAAGCACACATCGCCCAGTCGCAAGCCATGATGAATCAACTGGGGCTGCAAGGCTTTCCGGCAACTGTGGTCGAGACGGCCAACAGCTACACGGCCATTGCCCCTCAAGACTGGTTCTTGCGCCCCAAAGGCTATGTGGCAGCCATACAAGCGGCGCTGGGCGAGCGCATGCATTGACTCACTTGGCGGCCGCGTCCTTAGGTTTGGTCTCTTTCTTCGGGCGGGCTTCGGCGATCAGCTTAGCCGCTTCATCTTTAGTGAGCTTTTGCACCGAGCTGATGGTGATGCGCGGCGGTATGCCGTTTGGAATCAAGATGGCATCAAAGCCATAACCGCAGATGCGACCGTTATGATCTGCATCGAGCACACCCAGAGCGATGTTGAACGAGAGGTCGTTAGACGGGAAGCTGAGCTGCACCAGATAAGGCTGGCTGCGGTTTGAGCCGTAAACGATCAGCCGCTGCGAATCGAGCGAACTCCAGTCGCTGATCAACCTGGAATAAATGCAGTCTTCCTTGCTGACCGAAGGCGGCGACATGGCGGGTGCGCCCTCTGCGGCTCCGTGCGTGGCACAGGCTGGAAGCAGCAGCACGCCACACAGCAGCGCCAAAGGCGTCCAACGAGGTGTTGCAGCAGCAGCCTTGGCATTCATGTGTCTTAGCCTTTCTTGCGACGGGAGGGGGTAACCGCGGGCTCGGGAGATTGGACTGCGCCAGCAGCCAGCAGTTCCATCAGGTATTGGCGGAACGGCCCGCCGAGCTTGGCGTGGTTCATGCCGTATTCGACCTGAGCCTGCAGATAGCCCAGCTTGCTACCGCAATCGTAGCGCTTACCCTGAAAACGATAGGCATAGACCGGCTGCTTTTTCATCAGCCTTGCGATGCCATCGGTCAGCTGTATTTCACCGCCGGCACCTTTACCGATCTTTTCCAGATGGCCGAAGATCTCGGGTGTCAGCACATAGCGACCCACGACCGCCAGGTTGGACGGTGCGTTGGCGGGCTTGGGCTTTTCGACAATGCCATGGATGCGGCTGATCTGAGTCGGCGTGCCGCGCGTCTCGACGATGCCGTACTTGTCTGTGTCGCTGTGCGGCACTTCTTCGACACCTAGAACACTGGCGCCCTTGCTGGCATAGGCGGTGGCCATTTGCTTCAGACAAGGCACAGTGCCGTCGATGAGGTCGTCTGCCAGATGCACGAAGAACGGCTCGTTACCCACCACCGGCTGCGCGCACAACACCGCATGACCCAGACCCAGCGGTGCCGGCTGGCGGATGTAAATGCAGCTGGCGTACTTGGGCAACACGCGTACCAGCGCCGCCAACTCGGCCTTGCCCTGCTCTTCCAGCATCTGTTCGAGCTCTGCATCGGTATCGAAATGATCTTCGATGGCCCGCTTGGATGCACCGGTGACAAACACCAGCTTGCGGGCACCGGCCGCCAAAGCCTCTTCGACGGCATATTGGATCAGCGGCTTGTCGACAACAGGCAGCATCTCTTTGGGGCTGGCCTTGGTCGCCGGCAGAAAGCGGGTGCCGCGTCCGGCAACCGGGAAGACAGCAGTGTTGATCAGCGTTTTGGCCACAGTTGAGACCTTGCAAGTACGTTAAACCAGCCCCGGATACTAGACCAATTTGATGACGGCCTGCGATATCCGGGGCGGTGTTCAGCGCTTGGCGGGCGCAGCGACAGGCAGCTTGGCAACGGCCGGCTGCACGGTCTTCGCACCGTCGAGCTTGATGTCGGCCCTGTTCTTCTGGATGACCTTCGGCCCTATGCCTTTGATCAGGGCCAGCTCGTCAGCAGACTTGAAAGGACCATGCTTGGCGCGATAGTCGACGATAGTCTGCGCACGCTTGAGCCCGATGCCCTTGAGCTCATTGGCCAGCGTGGCTGCATCGGCCGTGTTGACGTTGACAGGACCGGCGTTAGCGCCAGAACCGATAGCCGTAGACAGCAGCACGCTGGCTGCCAGCACACGCAGGGTGTGCACCGTGTTGATCGATGACATGACTGGATACTCCGTTGATCCCGGAAGCGGGACGGATGCAGGCTAGGGTGCGCTGCACGGCTCAGGGAACCGGTTTAAATGCCGTGAAACGGCAGAAATCAGTCGTGGATAGGGTTAGAGGTACCCAGATTCACACGTTCACGCAAATCTTTGCCAGGCTTGAAATGCGGCACAAACTTGCCGGACAAAGCCACTGCATCACCGGTCTTGGGGTTACGCCCCTGGCGCGGCGGCCGGAAATGCAGCGAGAAACTGCCGAAGCCGCGAATTTCGATACGCTCACCCGAGGCCAACGCATCGCTCATGATCTCGAGTATCTGCTTCAAGGCAGACTCGACATCACGCGCCGGCAACTGCTTTTGCTTGGCGGTGATGAGATCGATGAGTTCTGACTTCGTCATAAGCGATGCCTTTTGCTCTGCTCTGGCAGAGTCCAGCGCCCCTCGCGGCGACGCTGGCCTGGTCATAGATCAATCGCGGTCAGAGCCGCCGATCTGCTCTTTGAGCAAATCGCCCAGGCTGGTGCCCGAAGCGCTGCTGCCGGTCTCAGAGCGGTAACTCTGAACGGCCTCGGCCTCATCGTGCATTTCCTTAGCGCGGATCGACAGCGTGATCGAGCGCGTCTTGCGATCGACGCCCACGAACTTGGCTTCGATTTCTTCGCCGACCTTGAGCACGGTACGCGCATCGTCGATGCGGTCACGGCCCAACTCGGTGGTGCGCAACTGGCCTTCGATGCCATTGCCCAGATCGACGATAGCGCCGCGGGCATCGACTTCGCGGATGATGCCGCGCACGACAGCGCCGCGCGGGTTATCAGCGATGTAGCCTGAGAACGGGTCCTTGGCCATCTGCTTGACGCCCAGCGAGATGCGCTCACGCTCCGGGTCGATGGCCAGCACCATGGCTTCCAGCAACTGACCCTTCTGGTAGCTGCGCACGGCCTCTTCGCCCGGGATGTCCCAGGAGATGTCGGACAGATGCACCAAGCCGTCGATGTTGCCCGGCAAGCCGATGAAGATACCGAAATCGGTGATCGACTTGATCTGGCCCGACACGCGATCGCCACGGTTGTGGTTCTCAGCGAACTCAGCCCACGGATTGGCCTTGCACTGCTTGAGGCCCAGCGAGATACGACGACGCTCTTCGTCGACGTCCAACACCATGACCTCGACCTCTTCGCCGGTCTGTACGACCTTCGAGGGGTTGACGTTCTTGTTGGTCCAGTCCATTTCCGAAACGTGCACCAAGCCCTCAACGCCGTCTTCGATTTCGACGAAGGCGCCGTAATCAGCGATGTTGGTGACCTTGCCGAACACATGCGTGTTGGGCGGATAACGGCGGGCGATGTTCTCCCACGGATCGGCGCCCAGCTGCTTGAGGCCCAGCGATACACGCGAACGCTCGCGATCGAACTTCAGGATGCGCACATCGACTTCGGCGCCGACCTGCACGACTTCCGAAGGATGCTTGACGCGCTTCCACGCCATGTCGGTGATGTGCAGCAGGCCATCGATGCCGCCGAGGTCGACGAACGCACCGTAATCGGTGAGGTTCTTGACCACGCCGCGCACCACTGCGCCTTCCTGCAGATTGTCCATGAGCGCATTGCGCTCGGCCGAGAACTCTTGTTCGACCACCGCACGACGCGACACCACAACGTTGTTGCGCTTCTGGTCGAGCTTGATGACCTTGAACTCGAGCGGCTTGCCTTCCAGGTAGGCGGTGTCGCGCACGGGGCGCACATCGACCAGCGAACCGGGGAGGAAGGCGCGGACGTTTTCGAGTTCGACGGTGAAGCCGCCCTTGACCCGGCCGGTGATGATGCCGGTGATGATTTCCTGATCGGTGAAGGCTTTCTCGAGGCGCGTCCAGGTGCGTGCACGCTTGGCCTTTTCGCGCGACAGGCGGGTTTCGCCGGTGCCATCTTCGACGGCATCCAGGGCGACCTCAACCTCATCGCCGGCCTTGACTTCGAGTTCGCCGCGCTCATTGCGGAACTGCTCGATGGGGATGTTGGCTTCGGACTTCAGTCCGACATTGACGACTACCATGTCGTCGCCGACCTCGATGACGAGGCCCATCAGTATCATTCCCGGCCGGATGTTTTGGTTGGCCAGGCTTTGTTCGAACAGATCGCTAAATGATTCGGTCATGGACTCACTCGTTTCGTGCACATCTGCCTTGACATGCATCGCTTGCTGATGAAGGCCGCCAATCCTTTGGCAACCGTTTTAAATCTTGTTCAGGACACCCCTGCCGACAACCCCCGCTCGCGGGCGAGGTTCAGCACCAGAGCCACCACTTCATCGATGCCAAGCGTCGTTGAATCGACTTCGATGGCATCGGCAGCGGGCTTCAATGGCGCCACGGCGCGACCCATATCGCGCGCATCCCGTTCGGCTATCTCGCGCGAAAGGGCGGCAAGGCTAACACTGGAATCCTTTGCCTTCAACTGCTTATAGCGGCGATGGGCCCGCTCGTCGGGGCTGGCCGTGAGGTATATTTTGAGCGGCGCAGCCGCAAACACCACCGTACCCATATCACGCCCGTCGGCCACCAGACCCGGCGACACGGCAAAGTCGCGCTGCCGCTGCAACAGCGCATCGCGCACCGGCGGCCAGGCAGCGACCCGCGAGGCCCCGGCGCCGGCTTCCTCGCTACGTATGGCGTCGCTGATGTCCTCGCCCTGCGGACCCCACAGCACCTGCTCGCCCCCGTCTGCACGACTGGCAAAGCGCACGGGCAACTCGGCAGCTAACGCGGCATGCCCGGGTATATCGTCAGCTGCCAGACCTTGCCGCTGGCCCGCCAAGGCCACAACTCGGTACAACGCGCCGCTGTCCAGCAGATGCCAACCCAGCGCCGTGGCAAGCCGCCGGCTGACCGTACCCTTGCCGGAGCCACCGGGCCCGTCGATGGCCAGCACGGGTACAGGTGGACTCATGCGCTGCGTACGTTCAATCCGGCAGCCGCAGCCACCTGCAGGAAGTCGGGGAAAGATGTGGCTACGTTCTCGACATCGTCGATGAGGATCTCGCCGTCGCTGCACAAACTGGCCACAGCAAAGGCCATGGCGATGCGATGGTCACCGTGACTGTCAATGTGCCCACCCTTAAACCGCTGTCCGCCCTGAATGCGTATGCCATCGGGCAGCAGTTCATTGACGATGCCCAAGCGTGTGAGGCCCTCGGCCATCACCGCCAGGCGATCGCTTTCCTTGACGCGCAGCTCTTCGGCACCGGTAACCAGCGTCTCTCCGGTTGCG
>CAIVTJ010000128.1 GCA_903908825.1 uncultured Pseudomonadota bacterium
GGCAACAGATAAGGTCCGATAGTCGGCAGCAAGCCCAGACGCAAACGACCAGCCAAGGGGTCGCGCAACTGCTGCGTTACGGCGACGATCTCTTCGCTGGCTTCGATAATCCGCCGGGCGCGACTGGCCACGGCTATACCCGCATCGGTCAGCGCGATGCGTCGCGGCTGACGTTCTATCAGTTGCACGCCCAAGTAATCTTCGAGCTTCTTGAGCTGCGCCGACAAAGTCGGTTGGCTGACAAAGCAACGTGCCGCGGCCTGACCGAAGTGGCGGGTGTCGGCCACAGCCACCAAATAACGCAGGTCTTTGAGTTTGATGTCAGCCATGTGCAGTCGCGTCGGTCTCGCTGTCGATGTCGGGTGGCATCAGTTTATAGAGCACGGGTGTGACCAGTCTGGCCAGCAGCGTCGAGGTAATCAAACCGCCGATGATGACCCAGGCCATGGGCGAGTAAAGCCCGGTGTTCTGCACAGCCAGCGGTAGCAACCCGCCGATGGCCGTCACCGACGTGAGCAGGATGGGCAAAAAGCGCACTTCACCGGCCTGCTCGATGGCGTCATCCAGCGCCATGCCAGAAGCGCGCAGCTGATTAGTGAAGTCCACCAGCAAGATCGAGTTTTTTATTTCGATGCCCATCAACGCCACAAAACCGATGGCCGCCGTAAACGAGATATCGTTGCCGGTAACTAGCAACATCAGCAAGCCGCCCACCACACCCAAGGGCACCACGGTCAGCACGATGAGCGTCGAGCGATAGTTGCTGAATTCCAGCACCAGAATCGCGAAGATGCCGAACACCGCCACCAGGCTTGCAATGCCGATGCCGCCAAAGGCTTCGCTACTGCTCTCGGCTTCACCCCCCAGCACATAGCGATAGCCGCGCGGCCAAGCAAAGGCATCGAGCTGCTTGACCACATTGGCCGTGACGGCAGCGGTGTTAAAGCCGGCAGCCACCTGCGAATCGATGATCACCGAACGCTGGCGACTGAAGCGTTGAATGCGATTAGGCGCCTGCTCGAACTGCAGCGTGGCCAGTTGCGACAGCGGCAGCAGCGCACCGCTGACCGAGGGCACACGGATTTCATCCAAGGTCTCCAGCCCCGATCGTTGCCCGACCGCAGAGCGCACCACGATGTCATATTGCTCACCGTTGGCGCTCTTATAGCTGCCGGCCGGCAAGCCCGACACCGCCAGTCGCACGGCGCGATCAAACTCGACCACCGGCACACCCAGTAACCCGGCCTTTTGTGCATCGGGCGCCAGTCGCAGGTTGGTGCGCGGCACACGCAGCGGGTTGCTGACATCGCGCGTGCCGGGCACTGACTCGATCTGGTGTTGGATCTGCGCCGACAACTCGCGCAGCTTGTTTAAATCGGGGCCCAACACGCGCACCGACACCGGTGCGGTGATAGGTGTTCCCTGCACGAACTCGCGCACGGTCACCTGGGCACCCGCGTTGCGGGCAAACTCAGTGCGCAAGCTGTCTATAAAGCGCGGCGTGGCCTTCGCGTGATACTCGTGCAGTTGCACAAAGATCTCGCCCAGGTTCGCCGCATCGTTGCGCACGATCTGGTTGTAATACACCTGCGGGTTGCCATGCCCCAGGTTGCTGAACCAGCCGCGCACTTGCGGGTGCTGCGCCAGTTGCTGCTCTACTTTATGCACGGCCTCGTCGGTGGCCGCAAAGCTGCTGCCGTTGGGTGTTTCGACGCTGATCAAAAACTGCGGCGTGTCGGCCTTGGGAAACAGGCTGCTGCCCAGCACCAACGCCAGTAACCCCGACAACACCACGGCGCCACCTAACGATGTCGCCACCGTGGCTCGCGGTCGCGACAGGCAGTAATGCAGCGCGGGCCGGTAATAACGATGGATGGCATCCATCAGCGAATGCAGCAAACGGCTTTCGTTGTGTTGCTCGCCGCGCCCCATGACGCGACTGGCCATGAACGGAATGAACAGCAAGGCCACCAACAAAGAGCCGATGACCGTAGCCATGACGGTGACGGGCAACACGCGGATGAACTTACCCGGCGTGCCCGGCAGCAGCGCAAGCGGCAGGAAGGCAAACACCAGTGTGGCCGTGCAACCGATGATGGCCAGTGCGATCTGCCGCGTACCGGCCAGTGCGGCCTGGGTGCGCGTCAGCCCCATGCGCATATGCCGCGAGATGTTCTCGACAACGACGATCGAATCATCGACCAGCAGGCCCAGCGACAACACAAAACCCGCGATGGTGATCTGGTTCAGCGAATAGCCCAGGAAATACACAGCGGTTAAGCCGATGGCCAGCGACAGCGGCACCGACATCATGACGATGCCGGCGGCGCGCAGGCCCAGCGGCAACAGCGTCAGCAGCACGATGGCCACGGCAATGCCAAAGTCCATGTACAGGTTGTTGAGCCGCTTGGCGACGTTGCCGCTCTGCGCAAAGCCGCGCTCTAAACGCATGCGTGCAGGTAAGTCGGCGCGGAATTGGTCAGCGGCGGCATCGATGCCACGTTGCACATCGATGATGTTAAAGCCGTCTTTCTGGTTGGCTGTGATGAACACCGCGCGTTGCCCGTTGTAACGGCCGGTGTAGGTCAGCGTCTGATCGGCCCAGGCCACACTGGCCACATCGCGCACGCGCAGGACGCGCCCGTCTGCGGCACCCACCACGGTGTCACGCACCTCATCCAGCGTTTTATAGCTGCCCGAGGTCTGCAGGCTGAAGCTGCGCGTGCCGCTGTCGATGAAGCCGGCGGGGATGTTGGCATTGCCGCTCTGCAGCGCCTGCACCACACGGGTGGCATCGATGTGCGCGGCCGCGAGGCGACCGCGGTCTAACTGCACGCGCAGTTCGCGGGATGGAAACGCCCAGACCTCGGAGTCGCGTACACCGGGCACCGTCTTGAGCAGGTCTTTGAGCTCGCGTGCGCGGTCTTCCATTTCGGCATAGGGCGCATCGGCAGACACCAGCGCCAGTTGCGCGATGTTGACCATGGCCGGGTCTATGCGCTTGACCTCGATGCGGCGGATCTCGGCGGGCAGTTGTCCGCGTAGCGCATTGACTTCGCGCGTGACCTCTTCGAACTTGCGATCGGCATCGCTCGATGCCTCAAACTCTATGCCTATGGCCGCCACGCCATCGGCGATGCCGGTCTCCATCTTGCGCACGTCTTCCAGTTGCGCCAGCTTGTCTTCGACCGGTTTAACAAACAGTCGCTCAAGCTCAACCGGGTCTGCACCCGGATAAACGCCGATGATGAATGCAGCGCCAAATTTGATGTGCGGATCTTCCTCGCGCGGCATCGCCATGAAAGCAAACGCGCCCAGTGCCGCAATGCAGGTGAATGCCACCACGGTGAACTGGTGACGGCGTACCGGGAAGTCGAGCAGGCTCACGGCAGTTTGACCGCAGCACCGTCGCGTACATAGGCCGCACCGGTGGTGATCACCTGTTCGCCTGCTGTAACGCCTGCACGCAGCGCCACGCCGGCACGGCTGATGAAGGCCACGTCGACCTTGCGTTGCACAGCCTTGCCCTCGCGCAGCACATACACCGTGGCGCGACCGCCATCACCTTCGAGCACGGCGGCCACCGGCACATAGACCAAGGACTGCGCTGCGGCAGCGCCAGGCTGCAAGCTGACCTGCGCCACCATGCCGGTGACCGGTTGCTGTTCGCTGGCTGCCAATTGCGCTTCGACTTCAAACAAGCCGCTGCGTTCATCGGCTGCTGCCGCAATGCGCGTCACGCGTGCACTAAAGTCCACACCCGCAAAAGCATCGAGCCGCAGAGTGACCGCATCACCGGTGTGCACCTGCACCAGTTCGCGATCAGACAAACCCATGCGCACCACATAACCGCTGTCCTGCGCACCCAGCACGACGACGGGCTGACCGGGCGCTACCAGCTCATGCGGTTCGGCCAGACGACGCAGCACGGTGGCATCACGGGGCGCGACGATGGTGGCATAGCCGTGGTTAAAGCTGGCGGCACGCAGTTGCGCGGCGGTCAGACTTTCTTGAGTTCGCAGGTTCTGCAGTTGTTCCAGCGGGATGACTTCATCGGCCTGAAGGCGTTCGCCACGCGCCAGATCGCGCTGTGCTTTGTCATGGGCCAGCTGCGCC
>CAIVTJ010000129.1 GCA_903908825.1 uncultured Pseudomonadota bacterium
AGGCGACACGGCGGCCGTCGAGGGCGAGCGCATTGCCCCAGTAGATGTGATTGTCGATCAGTGCCGCGAGCAGATTGTGCGCGGCGCCGATGGCGTGGAAGTCGCCGGTGAAGTGCAGATTGATGTCCTCCATCGGCACCACTTGCGCGTAGCCGCCGCCGGCCGCGCCACCCTTGACGCCGAAGCAGGGTCCGAGGCTCGGCTCACGCAGGCAGATCACGGTCTTCTTGCCGATGGCATTCAAACCATCGCCCAAGCCCACCGTTGTGGTGGTCTTACCCTCGCCGGCCGGCGTCGGGTTGATGGCCGTCACCAGCACCAGCTTGCCGGGCTTGCGGGTCGACAGCGACTTGACCGTGTCCAGGGACAGCTTGGCCTTGTACGGGCCGTACTGCAGCAGCTGGTCGCGGCTGATGCCGATCTTGGCGGCCACGTCTTCAATGGGACGCATCTTGGCTTCGCGTGCGATCTCGATATCACTCAATGGCATGGTCTATCCCTGTCTGGAACGAAAATTTGGGATCCCAATCATGCCCTGAAGGCGGCCCTGAAGCCAATTCAGACGTCGCAAAACGGTATTTGGGGTCCCCGGGCGGCCAGCAAACCGCGGCAAGGGCTGCCGGGGGCGCTATGATTCGCGTCCCAGTCAACCGCCGGGTGGATCGCCATGGGCCGCATATTTGAAGTTCGTAAGCACACGATGTTCGCGCGTTGGAACCGCATGGCCAAGCAGTTCGCGCGTATCGGCAAAGACATCACCATTGCCGTTAAATCCGGCGGCACCGATCCCACGGCCAACCCGTCTTTGCGCCGCGTCATCCAGAACGCCCGCGCCATCAACATGCCCAAGGACAAGGTCGAGGCGGCGATCAAGCGCGCCTCCGGACGCGATGCGGCCGATTACGTCGAGATCATCTACGAGGGCTATGCGCCGCACGGCATCGCCGTGCTGGTCGAGACCGCCACCGACAACCCCACGCGCACCGTGGCCGGCGTGCGCAATGTGTTTTCCAAGAACGGCGGCAACCTCGCCGCCAGCGGCAGCGTGGCCTTCCAGTTCAAGAAAATGGGTGTGTTCCGTTTGAAGCCTGAGGGTCTGGATCAGGATGACCTGGAGCTGTACCTGATGGACCACGGACTGGACGAGATGGGCGAGAGCACCGGCGAAGACGGCAGCGTGCAACTGGTGGTGCGGTGTCTTTTCGAAGACTTCGGACAAGTGCAAAAAGCCTTGGAAGAACGCGCCATCACGCCGATTTCGGCCGAACACGAGTACATACCGCAGACCGCCACAGAACTGAATGAAGAGCAGGCCGCAGAAGTGATGGCGCTGCTAGACAAGATGGAGCAAGACGATGACGTGCAGAAGGTTTATCACACGCTGGCATAGGCCCTCGGCAGGCGCCGCAGCATTAACCCTGCTGTGGCCGCTGGCCCTCGCAGCCGGCGAATCGGCAACGGGATTGGACACGGTGATCGTCAGCGCCACACGGCTGCGCAGTGTTGCTGCGTTCGATACGCCGGCGTCGATCAGCAGCGTCTCGCTGGATGCACAGAACAGCCGCGGCGACGTCAACATGGCCGAGGTGCTCGGGGCACTACCCGGTGTGGTCGCGCTGGACCGGCAGAACTATGCCCAGGACATGCAGCTGTCGATCCGCGGCTTTGGGGCGCGTTCGACCTTTGGCGTACGCAGCCTGCGCCTGTATGCCGACGGGATCCCGGCCGCCATGCCCGATGGCCAGGGACAGTTGTCGCACTTCAACCTGATGGGCGGTGACCGCGTCGAAGTGTTGCGCGGACCGTTCTCAGCGCTGTACGGCAATTCGTCTGGCGGCGTGGTGCAGTTATGGAGCAAGCCCGGCAGCAGCGACGACAGCTGGCGTGTGAAGGCCACCGGCGGTAGCTGGGGCGAGCGCACACTGGCCGCGCAAGTGGCTGGTCAGGCCGCAGGCCTGGTGGGCTATAACCTTGCGTTGTCGCGTTTCACCACCGACGGCTGGCGCGACCATGCCTCGGCCACGCGCAATTCGGCCAATGGGCTGTTCACCATCGCCCTGCCCGGTGACGGCAAGCTGAACCTCGTCGGCAATTATATGAACCTGCCCGAAGCCCAGGACCCCTTGGGTGTAACCCGCGCTCAGTGGGACGCAGACCCGAGGCAGACCACCTCGGTGGCCACGCAATACGACACGCGCAAGTCGGTCAAACAAACCCAGGCTGGCGCGGTGTGGGAGCAACCCTTAGCCGCTGATCAGACCTTACGAGCCATGGCCTATACCGGCAGCCGGCAGGTGGTGCAGTTCCTGGCCCTTCCCATCAGCTCGCAAACCAACCCGCTCAATTCCGGCGGCGTGGTCGATCTGGGCAGCCGCTATGGCGGCGGCGATCTGCGTTGGTCTGTGCGTGGCGGGCAACAGCGCCCCTATGAATTGACGGTTGGGGTCAACGCCGACGAACAACGGCAACAACGCCAGGGCTTCGAGAACTTCATCGGCACACAACTGGGTGTGCGCGGCAAGCTGCGGCGTGATGAAGACAACACCGTGCGCAACGTCGATGAGTTCGCGCAGCTGTGGTGGCAGTTTGCGCCGCGCTGGTCGGTGCTGGCCGGAGTGCGACACAGCCAGGTGAAGTTTGCGTCCACCGATAACTACATCACTGCGAGCAACCCCAACGACAGCGGCAGCATCGATTACAGCGACACCACGCCCGTGGCTGGGCTGACCTTCGAGCCGCTGACGGGACTGCGCGTCTATGCTTCGGCAGGCAATGGTTTCGAGACGCCAACCTTCAATGAATTGAGTTACCGCGCGGATGGCGCAGCCGGATTGGCCTTGAACCTGCGCCCGGCCAGCAGCCGCAATCAGGAACTGGGCATCAAATGGCGGGATGGCCAGGGCACGCTGCTCGAGGCGGCGCTGTTCAATGCCGAAACCCGCGATGAGTTAGCGGTGGCGCGCAATGTCGGCGGCCGCAGCAGCTATCAGAATGTCGCCAGTGCACGCCGGCAAGGCGCCGAAGCCGCGCTGGAAACACCGCTGACGCAGCAGCTGTCGCTGCAGCTGTCCTGGACACGCGTCGATGCGACCTTCCGCAGTCCTTACCTGATCTGTGTCGCCGTGGGTTGCACCGTGCCTAATGTTGCTGTGGCGGCCGGTTCGCGCATACCCGGCGTGGCCCGCCAACAAACGCATGCGGCGCTGCACTGGCAGCAGAACGGCTGGAACGCCTCGTTCGAACTGGCGCAGATGAGCGGCATCGTGGCCAATGATGTGGCCACTGAAGTGGCACCCGCCTACACGCTGGCCAACCTCGAGTTGGGAAGACAGTGGCGCTTTAGCGGCGGTGCGCTGCGCGCCTTTATGCGCGTCGACAATCTGGCCGGTGTCCGCTACATCGGCTCGGTCATCGTCAATGAGGGCAACGGTCGCTATTACGAGCCGGGCATCGATCGCACGGTGCTCAGCGGCGTGCAATGGCAGTGGCAGCCATGACCCTGCGCGCACCTTTCAACTTTCGCGGCTGGATCGACGAACACCGCCACCTGCTCAAACCGCCGGTCGGCAACAAGCTGGTGTTCCGCGACAGCGAGTTCATCATCATGGTGGTCGGTGGACCCAACTCACGCAGCGACTTTCATGTCGATCCGGGCGAAGAGTTCTTTTATCAGCTAGAGGGCGACATGACGCTGCGCACGGTACAAGCCGGCCAGCTGGTCGATGTGCCTATACGCGAAGGCGAGATCTTTTTGTTGCCGCCGCTGCTGCCGCATTCACCGCAGCGATTGGCTAACACCGTCGGACTGGTCATCGAACGCCAACGCCGTGCGGGTGAGCGTGACGGACTGCAGTGGTACTGCGAATCGTGCAACGGTCTGCTGTACGAAGAGTACTTTGAGCTCCACAATATCGAGACGCAGTTCCCGGCGGTGTTCGACCGCTATTTTGGCAACGTGCAGCACCGCACCTGCCGGCACTGCGGCACCGTCGCACCCTTGCCGCCGGGTCGCAGCGCGTGAACAGCGCGACGCTGCCGGTGCGCTTGCGACTGGCGGTCGATTCGGACCGGGAGTCGTGCATCGATCTGGCCGCTGGCGTCAGTCTGGCCATCGCGCTCGATCTGCAAGGCGAGCAACCGCGGCACTTCGATGCACCGCCTGCACGCAGCACGCCTTACGTCGTCGGCGCGTTTAACGGCGAAGTGGCCCGTGGCGCCAGCTGCAATTGCCGCAGCGTCACGCTGATCCCGCACTGCAACGGCACGCATACCGAGGGTGTTGGACATCTGACGCGCGACTGCCCGCCGCTGCATGCGCAGATCCCAAGCCAGCCCATGGCGGCTTTGGTACTGAGCCTGCAAGCAGAAACCGCCCCCTTGGCAGACGAAGGCAGTCTGCCGGCACCGCAAGCCGGTGACCGGGTGCTGACGCGCCGCGCCTTGCTGGCAGCTTGGCCCAAGGACCTTCCTTGGCAACCGCAGGTGTTGGTGCTGCGCACGCTGCCCAACTCGCCCGACAAATGCACCCGCGACTACAGCACCCTCAACCCGCCATATCTGAGTCGCCAGCTGGCGGCAGAACTGGTTGCGCGTGGCATCAAGCATCTGATCACCGACCTGCCCTCTATAGACCGCAGCCACGATGAGGGGCTGCTGACGGCCCATCGCGTGTTCTTCGGCTTAGCGGCCGGCAGCTGCGAGTGGTCAGACGCGGCGCGTTCACAGGCTACGGTTACCGAGCTGGCCTATATCGCTGAGCACATCAGTGACGGGCCCTGCGCTGTTCAACTGCAAGTGCCGGCCTGGTCGGGCGATGCGCTGCCATCACGGCCTTTGTTATTCGCACTGTTGGAGACTTGATGTCCCCTGCCCTTAAACAACTGCATGAACAGGCTCTGGCCTTGGACGCTGCCGATGTCCTGGCACCTTTGCGCGCCCGCTTTGCATTACCGACTGCCAGCGATGGCCGGACCCTGACCTATCTGTGCGGACATTCGTTGGGCCTGATGCCGCTGGATGCGCGGCGACTGCTTAACGAAGAGCTCGATGACTGGAGTGCGCTGGGGGTCGACGGTCATCACCGCGCCCGGCGACCGTGGATCGAGTATGCCGAACTGCTGCAGGACGGCCTGGCGCAGCTGGCAGGTTGTCAGCGTGAGGAAGTGGTGGCGATGAACTCGCTCACGGTCAACCTGCACCTGATGATGAGCAGCTTTTATCGGCCGCAGGGACGACGGCGTTTGATCGTCATCGAGTCCGGCGCCTTTTCATCCGACCGCCATGCGGTGGCGTCACAGCTGGCTTGGCACGGACTTAGCGCCGCAGACAGCCTGATCGAGATCGCACCCGGGACCGATGCAGACCTGATAGGCAAGCAATCGTTACTGCAGCTGCTGCAACAGCGCGGCGGTGAAGTTGCGCTGGTGCTGTGGCCCGGCGTGCAGTACCGCACCGGTCAGGCTTTTGATCTGGCGGCTATCGCGGCAGCGGCACAAGCCGCCGGTGCGTGCTGCGGCTTTGACCTGGCTCATGCCATGGGCAACCTACCCTTGGCCTTGCACGACTCGGGCGCGGACTTTGCCGTGTGGTGCGGCTACAAATATCTCAATGGCGGCCCGGGTGCCTTGGCCGGCGCCTTCGTGCACGCACGCCATGCGCACAGCGATTTACCGCGCTTGGCCGGTTGGTGGGGACACGACCCTGCCACGCGCTTTGCGATGAGCCCCGATTTCGTTGCGGCACCGGGTGCTGCGGGTTGGCAGATCAGCAACCCGCCTATTCTGTCGGCCACACCGCTGCTGGCTTCGCTGCCGCTATTTAGCGCAGCCGGCAGCGCGGCTTTGCAGGCTAAAACCCGCTCACTGGGTCAGTTGTTGCTCGACGGGCTGGCCACACACTGTGCGCAGACCCTGCAGGTGATCACGCCGGCTGCACGCGGTTGCCAATTGTCTTTGCGGGTACGCGCCGGACGCGAGGCGGGACGTGCGGTGTTCGCTGCGCTCACTGCCATGGGCGTCATCGCCGACTGGCGGGAACCGGACATCATCCGCGTCGCGCCGGTGCCCCTGTACAACACCCATGCTGACGTCGCCCGACTCATCACCGCGCTGACTCAGGCCCTGCCAGCGTGAGCGACTTAGGGATCATCGGTGCTGGTCCTGCGGGCTTATTGCTAGCACTGCTGCGCGCGCGTCGCGGTGATCAGGTGCAGGTGTTCGAACGACGTGGCGACCCCCGCACGGGTAGTGCTCAAGCCGGGCGTTCCATCAACCTGGCCTTGGCCGCTCGGGGCATCCGCGCACTGCGTGCCGCAGGTGTGCTGGAGGCCTTGAACGATCAGCTCGTGCCCATGCGTGGCCGCCAACTGCATGCGGTCGATGGCACGCAGCAATTCGCAGCCTATGGTCAAGGTGAGCATGAGCACATCTGGTCCGTCTCGCGCAGCCTGCTGACGCAGCGCTTGACCGAAGTGGCTGCAGCCACTCCAGGCATCACGCTGCACTTTGATCAGGCGTGCGAGGGGCTGGATGACAACGGCTTGCCGTTACTGCGCGCCGCGCAGGACCCCGTGCTGGGCACGCCGTCAGTGAGCCGCTGGGTGGCCGCGGACGG
>CAIVTJ010000130.1 GCA_903908825.1 uncultured Pseudomonadota bacterium
ATGGACGATTATGAAAGCGGTGTCTCGTCGGTAGAGCGATTGTTGGGCGTGGCGGCCAACTGCGATCCCGACACGGATCGCTTTGGCCTGCTGATGACGGTGCGCGCGGGCAAACAGGATGAGCGGCACATGGTGCTGTGGTTTGACCGGCCCACGACGTTCACGACTTTTCTGGAGTTGGCGTTCCCGCCTTTGTTCTGCAATGACGACGATGTGCAGGACCTACTAGAGAACTTAGAGGCGATCAAGCCGCTGATCCACGCCGAAGGCTTGCCCGAGTCGGTGATGGAAGAGCTCAATGAATATACCCGTCGCTGGGCGCGCTTTGATTGGCTGGGGACGTTTGATGACTTGTGCGCTGCAGACACCGAACATGCGCGTGTCGTGGTGGCATCTTTCCGTGCCGATGTCGGCGAAGAGAACGACGAGCCGGTCGCGGCAGATGATCGCGACGACTTCGCCGAATACCTTAATGGGGTAAACGATACCTGAGGACAGTGCGCTTTAGCGCAGACACCAGTGCTGCACGCCTTGTTCGCCCAGAAAGCCCTCGGCCTGTTCGCCTTGTAGCATCGCCAAGGTGGCCAGCAGGCCAGCCTCAACACAACTGCCTGCCGCTACGGTGACCGAGCGCGGCGCGCCGGTGACGGGCCAGCCGGTGCGCACGTCTAAGATGTGGCCATAGCGTTGTCCATCAATCTCGATATAGCGATGCGTATCTCCGCTGGTCGCCATACCGCCGCGGCTGAAATCGAGCAGCATCCGCGCTTGTTTATCGGTGTCGGGTCGTTCTACGCCCACACACCAGGGGCCCGTGGCCGGCGCCTTGTTTGCAGCCAGGTCACCACCAAAGTTCACCAGTAGGGCGCCTTCAAAGCGCGCAGTCAAAAGGCCCAGCACGCGATCGACGGCGTATTCCTTACCAATGCCGCCGAAGTCCAATTCCATACCGGTTGGCAAGCTGATATGCGGCGGCGACCAGTCGAGCTTGTCGAAGCCGACTCGACTTAGCAGCTGCTCTATGTGCGATTGATCGGGCAGGGCCTTGCTGCCGTCAAAGCGCCAGGCTTTACGCAGCACACCAGAGGTCACATCAAAGCTGCCGCCCGAGAGTTCATAACACTGGGTGGCAAAGCCGATCAATGAAGCGGTCTCTGTGTCGACCTCAACCGCAGCGCCGTGGCTGTTGTTGATGCGACTGATGACGCTATCGGGTAGATAGCGGCTGTATTTGGTTTCAATGCGCCACGCTTCAGCAGCCGACAGGTGGCCCAACTGCAGAGCCAGAGCCTCATCTGCGGTCTCGATCAGCACTTCACAGGGCGAGGACATGGCCGTAAAGCTGGCGGCATGCAGCTTTACGGCCCGTCTTTCCAGACTCACGTCCCGGTTCAAAACGGCCTTGGCCTTTAGTAACTGAAACGCCAGTTGAGTTGGCAGATGAACGATTGCAGGCTGGGGTTGAGGTCCAGTCCACTCAGTCCGGTCAGGGTGCTGCTGCGCACCTTGGCGTCCTGCTGATAGGCCTCGACCCTGACGCTGACCTCATCCTGATCCTGCAGCTTGACGCCGATCTTAAAGCCTATGGTCCGGGCCGTGAACGCAGCCAGTCTCGGATCGGCTGACATATAGGTCGGTAACACGCCGGGGCTGGACACATACAGGTGATAGAAGTCTGCAGCCGACTGCTGGTAGTAGCGCAGGTGAGGCTCGATGTAGAGGTCATCACTACCCAAGTTAAAGCGGTAGCGCGCATCGATGGTGTCGTTGTTGATGCCCCAATCATCGGTGCCATGACGCAGCGACAGATCGAGCACCGAACTGCCGATAGCCACTTTGTTGCCCATATAGATGCTGCGGCGTGCACGTGACTCCGGACGGCTCTCGAAGCGATAACCTGTGATAGCGCCTTTGGAGTCCAGAACACTGACGATCTTGTAGGGGTCGGTCAGATAGCCGCTGGAGCTGTCGTACGAGATGTTGACCTGGGTTATCCAGTTGCGTGCCAGCACCTGCGTCAGGCCCAGTTGACCACCCGTCACTTGCTTGGTGCGGTCGCTGCCTTTTTGCAGCTTGGTGTAGTCCGAGCCGGCCAGTGGGATGCCGCCAACCGGGTTGACGTTATCGAACTCGGTGCTGGCGCTGATACCCAGCGTGGTGTTCTTGCTATAGAAGTCACGGCTGAACGACACATTAGCCGAGGCTGAACGGAAGTCCTCTTCGTGCGACAGGTGACCACCAACGGCGATCTTGTTGTTCTGACCCAAGGGCTGCGACCAGCTGATATCGCCGGCCACGCGCTGATCATGAAAACCGCTATCAATCGGTAAAGTGCCTGGTGCTGCGGTGTAAACCGATACTTTGGACAGCTGTGCCACGGTGCGACCTGAGGCCGTGGTGTAAGTGACCGGCGCACCGGTTGCTGCTTTGACGCTAGTGCCCGACGGCGTGGCAAAGGTTTGCGCAGCACGGTTGGGAATGGCGCCAGTGGGCGAGCCACCTGACAGGCTGTCATAGGCTGCGTTGAGGCCCAGGATATATTCATCGCCAAAGTCTTTGCGCACAGTGACGATGGCGTCATAGCTCTGGATGCGCCCGGCGTTCTCTTTGTAGTAGAGCGCGCCTGCATCGATCTGCAGTGGCTTTTCCCCGTCTGCGGTGGTGTCGGTGGCTTCCTGACCGTGAGCCGACTGCACCAGCAGTGCACAGGTGGCGGCCATAAGCCCCAGCCGCAGCTCTGCCGGCGAACGTTTCTTTAATTGCATCCGCAGCCTCCACCACCGAAGCCACGACCACCGCTGGCGGCTTCTTTACTGAAGTAGATGTGTTCGTCAAAGGCGGTGTCGATGGGATAGGCGTCCAGGGCCATCTCTTGGCGCGCCAGAACGTCGCGTTCCCAAGGCTTGATTCCCAGTGATGAGCAGCCGGCAAGACTGATCAAAGCCAGTGCCAGAAGGGCAGTACGTAGCTGTTGCAGGCTCATGGGGATCCTTAACTATTGAAGGGCGGAACGGATGGTTTTTTCCAGGCTATCGCGCTCTTTGATGCGGAAGCCCTCATGGGTCATCAACACCTTGCCATCACGGCCGATGAGCACGCTGGTGGGCATGCCCTTGACGTGATAACGCTCGGCAAGCGTGCCTTTAGGGTCAAAGACAATGTTGAAGGGCGCAGGAAAGCTGGCCAGAAAGCGATCGGCTTCGGCACGCTCTTGATCGACATTGACGGCAATGATGACCAAGCCGTCTTTGCCCAAGCTGTTTTGCAGCCCGCCCATCCACGGAAACGATTGACGGCAGGGGCCGCACCACGATGCCCAGAAATCGATGTAGACCACTTTGCCTTTGAGCGTGGCGAGGTCTGGAAAGTCTATGGTTGCAGCAGGTGCTTGCGCCGCCCAGACCAAGGCTAAGGGTGCCAGTAGTTGATACCAAGGTTTGCGGATCATCATGGCTCCGGTTGATGTCGAGGCAGTCTGAGGCTTTTTGATGTGTAGACTGTGAATTAGTTCCGTAATCAAGAAAATGCTCAGATGGCCTTAGGCGCGACGATCTATGTGTTTGTGGTGCGCTTGGCCGATGCCGACCGCGGTCTCTACGAGACGCTCACTGTGCGTCTGGCGCGTCACCCCTCAGAGACTGCCGAGTTTATGGTGACTCGGCTGTTGGCCTATTGCTTGGAATACACGCAAGGCTTGGCGTTCTCTAAGGGATTAAGCGAGCCGGACGAATCGGCGCTTTTCGTGCGCGATCTGACCGGTGTGCTGCAACACGCCATAGAAGTGGGCACACCTGAAGCGCCGCGCTTGCACAAGCTCAGCAAGGCTGCGGCCAAACTCAGCGTTTATGTGCATCGTGATGCACAGGCTTGGCTGCAGCGACTGGCCGGCGAGCGCATACACCGCGCCGCAGACATCGCGGTGCACCTGATCGATAGAGACTTAATTGTGTCGCTGGCAGCCGCGCTGGACCGGCGCATGGACTTTGACTTGTCTATCGCCGAGCGTCATTTGTACTTGACGCTGGCTGACCGCAGCCTAGAGGGCGCGGTGGTCACCCGCGCCCTGGCTTAGTCTTAAGCGCTGACGCTTACCAGAGCGTGACGCGGTCTGCCGGCGCGCGATACATCTTGTCGCCCGGCTTAATACCAAACGCTTCGTAGAACGAAGCCTGATTGGTTGGCGGCAAGGCGCCGCGCGTCTGACCGGGTGAGTGCGGATCAGACTTGATCTGCACGACCAGTTCGCTGTCGCGGGTCTTGCTGCGCCACACCTGCGCCCAGCCAAAGTAAAAACGCTGCGCGCCGGTCAGCCCATCGATGACCGGGGCCTTCTTGCCGCCCAACGAGAGCTGATAAGCCTTATAGGCGATGGCGAGACCCGAGTTGTCGGCGATGTTCTCACCCAGCGTCAGTTCACCGTTGATGTGAAAGCCGCTGACCGGCTCGACTGCGTTGTACTGGCCGACCAGGGCCTGAGTGCGCGCCTTGAACTGGTCCAGGTCTTTTTGCGTGAACCAGCCCGGCACACCCAGCAGGTTGCCATCGCCATCGTATTGGCTGCCTTGATCGTCAAAGCCGTGACTGATCTCATGGCCGATGACTGCACCGATGCCACCGTAGTTGGCTGCATCGTCTGCCTTGGCGTTAAAGAATGGCGGTTGCAGGATGGCGGCCGGGAACACGATGACATTCTGCTCGGGGTTGTAATAGGCATTGACCGTCTGCGGGTGCATATCCCATTCGTTGCGGTCGATGGGCTTGCCCAGCTAGTTGAGGTCGCGGTTGTAATCGAACTCATTGCTACGCAGCACGTTGCCGACCACATCGCGGGCCACCACCTGCAGGGCGCTGTAGTCGCGCCACTTCTCGGGGTAACCAATTTTGACCGAGAACTTAGCCAGCTTGGCCTGTGCGCGCTTGCGCGTTTCAGGGCCCATCCAGTCGAGCTTATCGATGCTGAGTTTGTAGGCGGCGATCAGATTGCGCACCAGTTGGTCCATGCGCTTCTTAGACTCCGGCGGGAAATATTGCGCCACATACATCTGTCCCAAGCCTTCGCCGATAGCTCCGTCAACTAGCGAAATGCCACGCTTCCAACGCGGTCGGTTTTCTTCAATGCCCCGCAGCGTCTTGCCTGCGAAGGCAAAGCGCTCATCGACAAAGGCCTTGCCCATGTAAGGCGCAAAGCTGCTGAGTGCGTGCCAGCGGAAATAAGCCTGCAAGGTGGCTATGGGCGTTTGTTGCAGGAGTTTGTCGAGTTCGGTGATGTAGCTGGGTTGGCTGATGATCACGCTGTTGGCGCGACCCGTAACGCCGGTGTCGGCCAGATAGGCCGTCCAGTTAAAGCCCGGAGCCAGCGCGGCCAGTTGCGTCAGCGGTACCTTGTTATAGGTTTTGACCGGGTCGCGGTTCTCGACCCGCGACCACTGTATGCGTGCCAGTGCTGTCTCAAAGTTGGCGACCAGCGTGGCTTGTTCGCTGGCATTGGTTACGCCGGCCAGGCTGAACATGCGGGCGATGTGCAGCGTGTACTGCTCGCGTATGGTCTTGAGGCGTGCCTCGTCTTGCAGGTAGTAATCACGATCGGGCAGGCCTAAACCGCTCTGGCCGATGTCGAACACATATTGCGTAGAGTCTTTGGCATCCTGGTGCACACCGGTGCCCAGCAGCGTTTGCACACCGACTCTGTTGTAGTGGGCCAGCAGTGCGGCCAGTTGTGTCTTGTCGGTAAAGCCGTCGATGCGCGTGAACGCCCGCTTCAGCGGCTCGGTGCCGACGCGCTCGATGGCGGCTTCGTCCATGAACGAGGCATAGAGATCGACGATCTTTTGTTGATCGGGCGTGCGCGCCATGCGGTTACGCGAGAGGTTCTCGACCAAGCCACGCAGCTGTTCCTGCGTGTCATCGTTGAGCTTGTCGAATGAACCAAAGCGCCCCTTGTCCGCCGGGATCTGCACCGTGGCCAGCCAGCCGCCGTTCAGATGCTGATAGAAGTCATCCTGCACCCGCACTTTGGCGTCGATGTATTGGGTTTCGATGCCCGAGCCCAGCGGCGCTGGTGCAGCGGCAAGGCAAACGGTGCTGCCGGCTACCAGCGAGCAGGCAAATAGATAGGCGAACTTGTTCATAGCCAGTTTCCTCCAGGGCGATGCGGGCAGTCTGTCTGAAGCCCTGCAACAGGGTCAAATCAGCGCCGCGCCGTTTTTAAAAACGCCGCCAGGTCGGCTGCTGGGGGCGGGCCGATGAACTGCCGCCGGCTGCCGTCATTAAAAATAAGCACGACATAGGGGGTTTCGCCGCGCCACTTCGGGTCCACGGCATAGCGCAGTGGCATCTCGGCGCCGCTAA
>CAIVTJ010000131.1 GCA_903908825.1 uncultured Pseudomonadota bacterium
ATAGGTCTTGCCAGCGCCTTCGATCACATAATATTCGTTGGCTGCATGGGCATTACCGCCCGAACCCACTGAGCCACCGGCAATCGGGATGTTCATGACATCACCGGCAAACAAGTAAGCAGGCCAGTAGCCGCCCAAAATAGACTCGTGCGGCACACGCGGCTCGCGCGGTACGCCAAAGGTCTTGTACATAGCGTCCACGCCACGCGCCAAATCGTTGTCGTACTTCATCTTGGCCCAAGGCACATCACCGACCACGTTGATCTCGACGTCCTGATAGCCGTGCTTGTCCAAGTGCTTGCGCAACTTGGCCACGATCTCAGGCCCGGTCATGTTGGGCACATAACGGAAGTTGTGCTTGGAGACGATGCGGTTGGGCAGGATAGCCCCCGAACCACCCGCAAACATATTGCCGCCCCAGATGCCGTCCAGGTTAATAGACGTGCCATAGCGCGCCATCTTCAGGAACGTATAGGGGTCATCGCTGATGTAGCGCTCTACACCCAGACGCTTGGCCGCAACCTTCAGGTCGATCTTCTTGGAGGCATTGCGCAGCTCTTCTTCCTCGTCCTTGGTCAGCGGCGCAATGTTGTCGTAAAAGCCGTCGATCATCACCTTGTTGCCGGTCTCATCGACCAGCGTCGACAGCATCTTGATATGCCGCCAGGCCGGTGAGTCGACCGAGCGCTTGTTGCCGCCGTGTATGTCGCTGTAGTTCGGGCCACGGCCCCACTTGGCACCGCTGGTGATCAACTCCACGAACACGCAGCCCTCTGAACCGCCGCCGCCCCACATGGCATCGACGCCCTCGAACAGCTCTTTGTGTTCACGGACGAACTTCCGATAGCCCATGGACATGCGTTCTTCATCGCCTTCGGCAACGATGATGACGTTGACGGGTAGCTTGCCCGCCACCGCCTTGATCGACATCAGCGCATTCCACATGGCCATCTCGGGGCCCTTGGAATTGGTTGCGCCACGACCGATCAACACCTTCTTGAACGGTGCCTGCTCAACCAGCTGACCTTCGAAAGGCGGCGCCTTCCACAAGTCGGGCTGAGTAACGGGCATGGTGTCGTACATCCAATAGATGACCAAGGTCTTCTCGGCGCCCTCGTCACACTTGCCATAGACCACCGGGTTGCCCTGCTGGCCCCACTCAGTGACGCCGACGTCATAGACCTTGGTCTGCTGACAGCCCAGTTGATCAAAGAAGCCTTTGACCATCTCGGCAGACTCTTGCATGCCCTCGCCGGTGTTCGAGATGCTGGGCTGCTGTATCCACTTCTGCAGATTGACCACATGCTCATCGATGTGGTCGTCGATGTAACCCATGATCTTCCTGAGCTCGTCCGAATGGACCTGGCTCATGTCGATCTTCACTTCTTCGTCACCAGTGGGACGGATACCCAGCGTCGGCTTGGCAGGCGCTGCGGCCACTGGTGCCGGGGCTGCAGGACCTTTACCACAACCGGCCAGTAGCAGTGCGCTGCTGGCCAGTGCTGACACCCAGAAGGTGCCCCAAACCGTACGCTGGATATTCATCTGGCTATCCCTTAGAAGCTGTAGCGCATGCCGAGCCGGAACGTACGACCCATGACGTCATACAGGTTACGAGCTGTAGGCAAGTAGGCCGGCGTGTTCTCTGCCGCAGCGTTATCCGGGCTGACAACCAACGGCGGATCCTTGTTCAGCAGATTGCTGGCTGCAAGGAAGACCTCACCCTTGCCAGCGCCCATGTCAAAGCCCTTGGTAATCGAGGCATCCAGCAGAATTGCACCGGCAACATGGTTATCGTTGACTGTGAAATACAGCTTGTTGTCTGCAGCGGTCTGACAGTTGGCCGTGCACTCCACAAACTTCGGACTGATGATGCCGCTGCTGACACCGCGCATCGTCAGGTTTGCGGTCCATGAATCGAGCTTGTACAGGGCCGAGAAGCGATAGCGCCAGGTCGGCGTGTTACCCGAGTTGGCACCAGCCAGGTTATAAGCCGTCACGTTATTGTCGGTGATGTTCTCGATGTAGCGCGTGCCCAGTGCACGCAATTGAACTTCACCCGCGGCAGCAGAGAACACATCGGCCAGACCGAAGCGGTACGAGGCCTCGACGTCCATGCCCTTAGCAGTGAGCTTGTTCAGGTTCTCGAAGTACAGGTCGATGGTCGACAGCACACCACTGACATAGTGGATGTTGTTGCAGTACTTCTGCACATTATTGATGTAGCAAAAGTTCACGGTCTGCTCTGCGGTCAGCGAGTCGATGACCTTGTTGACCTTGATGCTGTACATATCCACCGAGGCTGCAAACCCCGGAATGTAGCTGGGCGTGAACACCACGCCACCACCCAGTGCATCAGCTTCTTCCGGAACAATGTTCGGGTTACCGGCCTGCTTTTGCACAAACGGGGTCGAGATGCCATTGATGGGCACCGAATTACTGCGTGCCGTACCGGCCGCATACAGTTCGCTCAAGTTGGGCGCGCGGATGTCACGCGATTTGGTGAAGCGGAACTTGATGTCGTCGATGGGCGCATACGTAAAGCCCAGCTTCCAGGTGGTTACGCCGCCCGAGGTGCTGTAGTTGGTGTAACGGGCTGCGCCGTTGAAGTCGAGACCTTTGAGTACAGGTACGACTGTTTCAACAAAGCCTTCCTTAACGTTGTAGTCACCCTTGCTGACCATGTAGTTGCCGAACTTCCAGTGCGGCAGCGTGATGACCTGATAGATCGGGTCGACCTGACCATCCATGGCCTCCTTGCGGGCTTCGATGCCAAAGGCCAGAGAGATCGGCCCCGCCCAGCCATTGATCTCGTTCGTGTCAAAACTGAGGGCGCCCACGTCTTGCTTGAACTGTTGGTTGCGCAGCGGCGTGCCCAACACATAGTCGAGCGCAGCTTGGCTAGCGACACCGATACCAAAGCGGTTGAGTGGTACGCAGCCATTGGTCGGATTGGTCAGCGTCGAACGGCAGACGATAGCGCCATTAGAAAGCACCGCATCAGTGGCCAGCGTCAGCTTGTCGGTATCCCAGGTCTTGGTCAGCTGCTCATCGGTCTTGGTCTCGCCGTGCTGGAAGTAGGCATCCCACTTGAAGCCCTTGTCGAACATCGTAAAGGCGCCGTTAGCGCCGACCACAAAGCGACTGGTCGCACGGATGTTGTCGCTGCCCGACTTGGGCATGTCGGCATTGCTGGTGCCCATGGTGAAGGACTGCAGACCCAGCGTGGTCATCTGGGTCTTCAGGGCCGTCGGGATATAGGCGTTGTCAGACTTGATGGTGATGCCAGTCTGAGTCGGCTGAATGTAATAGCTGACACCCTGATAGCGGGCGTAAGAGGCCTGCGCATAGACCTCGGTTGTGTCGTTCAGCGTCCAGGCGGCGCGACCGAACACGCTCTTGCGATTTTCTGAAGGGTTCAGTGAGTTGGTGCCGACCATGCCCGAGTTGGTGTACTGCCAGTCACCACCGCGCATGAACTGACCTAGGCCGACAGTGCCATAAGCCAATTGGTTCAAGGTGCCATTCACGCCGAAATAGGTACCTTTCAGCAGCGTGCTGCTGGCACCGGCAGTGGTTTTGCTGGCCGTAATCAGGCCACCGGGGGTCAGGCTGTTAAGGCCGGTGTTATTGCCCATCAGCCAGTAGGGCTGACCTGCCGCAACGTTAGCGGCCGAGTTCTGCATTGGGAAGTAGCCACTCTTCTCCCACGGGCGGATGGCATCAAAGACACCCTTCTGGTCATAAATTTCACCGCTGAACAACAGGTGCAGCTTGTCGCCCAGCAACGACGTACCGGCGGTCAGGTTGAACTTGACGTTGCCGTTGTCGCCGTAAGTGGTCTCACCATATTCGACTTCTGACTTAACGCCAGTGAACTTCTTATTGAGGATGAAGTTCACCACGCCGCCGATAGCGTCCGAGCCATAAGCCGACGACGCACCGCCGGTCACCACTTCAACACGTTCGATCAAAGCTTGCGGGAAGGTATTGATGTCGACCTGACCCGTTGAGGCAGAGGTCACACTGCGCTGGCCGTCAAACAGCACCAGCGTGCGGTTGGTTCCCAGCGAGCGCAGATTCAGCGCGGCGATGCCTGCGCCGCCGGGGCTCACGCTGCCTGACGTGTTGGCAGGCGTCGAACTGCCGGCAACAGAGGGTAGCGTGTTCACAAAGTCCGTGATGTTGGCGGGTGCCGTGGCACGCAGCTCTTCAGTGCTGATCACGCTGACAGGTGTGGGTGCCGAGTAGCCATCGCGGACAACGCGAGTACCTGTGACTACCATTTCCTGCAGACCAGTCACGGCATCATCAGCAGGTGCATCAGCAGGCGCGGTTTGCGCTAAGGCGGTCTGCGCGCTAAGCCACAGGACCGCAGCCACTGCATGGCGGACCCGAGACAGGCCTGCTCCCAATACCGGCGTTTCGTTCATCTTGCTATTCGTCTTCATGGCCTTCCTCGAATATGGATTAGTGCAGTCATCAGGAGATTCGATCCGGTGCTATGCCAGCACCGCTGTTTCTGATGAAGCAGGATCTGTGCCAAATCGAGTTTCGACAGCAACAAAGTCTATTGATTGGCGCAGCGAACAAATTCGAGACGTTGTTGTCGCTGCTTAGCAGTTGCTAGCGGGGGTTATGAGGTGCTTTTGGTTTTGGCGACAAACCATTGGTGCTTCGGGTGCATAGGTCTTGCACTTTGTATTGCGCCGGCAACATGTGACGGATTGCACACAAGGCGGGCAGCGCCGCATCAATGTGGTTCAGTGGCTAGCCGATACCAAGGCATTAGTAGGTGCAGTTGATTCGGACAGAGTTTGCAGTAGTGATTGCCAACGCTGGTCGGCAGACTTTGCGCTTGCGAGCTCTACAGCACGTTGCACGCTATCTCTAGCGACCGTATAGCCGGTGGCATAGGCCCCATAACGGTCTACGAAGCCCAGCAGCGCAGCGGGACTACTGGATAGTGCGCTGCCCTGCAGGGCCTGCTGAGCCTCTGCGCTGTTGATCTGGCCATCCCTATAGCGCGCCAGTACGGGTGAGACAGAGGGCGCAATCTGCCTGATGAGTTGCATCACTTGTACGTACTTGGCTGCTTCTGCAGGCGCAATGCCTGCGAGTGGGAATAGCACATCTCGTTCGTAGGCCAGTCTTTCCTCGAGGGGGAACGCCAACTGAACGCCATATTCAGCTGCTCCTTCACGGCGCACCGAATCTGCTGTGCGCAGCAAAGCGACCGAATCTTCCAGCTCAAAGCCCGATGGCTGCTGACTGATGTCCTGCATGACAAACTGCGCGTGATGGCCCGGGTAGGCTTCGTGACAGGCAATGTCCAGCACCGACTCTTCATAGACCAGAGCGTCCGGATTGATCTGCAGGACGCTGTGATGCTTGCCTTTATAGCGATGCCAGGCGGCGGCGGTGCTGCGTGTCCATTCCACACTCAATGATTCATCGTCAGGCAGAGGCCAATGTGCCAAGGTTCTTGTTCTGCACTCCTGCAGAGCCTGTTCAAACAGTTCTTTGCGTTTTTCCAGAGGCACTGTGTATCGGGCACGATAGTTTTGCACCCTGATGAACAAGGACCCTGGGCCGGGTAGCAGGTGCTCGAGCTTGCGCATCGCGAGCGCGGCATCGATTTGGGGAGGGGTGGTTACATCAACGCCGTAAACGCGCGCGGCCTCAGCGGCATAGTCCAGTTGCCGTGGGTTCTGCAGCAATCCTAAGACCGCCTGCAGTTGCGCAATCTTGCTGAGCAATCGTTGCTGCCGCGGTGATGCCGGCACGGCATTGCCGGTAAGGGCTGCGAGCTCCTGACTGTGTTGCCGCAAAGTACTGAGGGGAACCACATCTTTCCCAGCGGCCGGGCGTAGCTCAGCTGGCCCATAGTAGGCATCAATGTCATCAGGGCTGTGTTGGCCCATGGCCAAAGCCAGCGTGACGTAGCGCCGGGCCAGATCATCTAGCGTTGGCGGGGCCAGTGGCGCCGGCTTTGATTGGGTCTGCAGCACCCACACGGAAACACACAGGCTGATCACCAGCACAGTGCTGGCCAAGAGCAGCGCAGCTAGGCGTGTCATCGTTGAAACTTGCCCGGTTCAGCAGGCGGCATGCGGCGCCTATTCGGTGCGTAGCGCTTGTATAGGATCTAGCAGGGAGGCCCGGTGAGCCGGGTAACTTCCAAACACCAAGCCCACCGCCGCCGACAATCCCAAGGCCAGTGCCATGGCACCCAAGGGAACGTCAGCCGGCCAACCCAAGGACCAGCCCACTACACGCGCGGCCACCAAGCCCAGGATCAGCCCGATTAATCCACCGGCAACACTGAGGGTGACAGCTTCGATTAAGAACTGCAGCGCCACATCGGCCGATCTGGCGCCGGCAGCCATACGCAAGCCGATCTCGCGTGTGCGCTCGGTAATCGACACCAGCATGATGTTCATGATGCCGATACCGCCTACGATCAACGACACGCCGGCGATACTGGCCAGCAAGGCGGTCATGGTGCCGCTGGCCCTATCCAGCGTGTCAGCCATCTCATCTAAGGTGACCTCATCGAGCTTAGGCAGATTAGCCAAGGCAAAGGCTGCCGCCGGTGTGTACAAGCCTTTAGTTAGCGCTTGCGCAGCTTGCGTCTCGACAGTGAAATCATCTGGCGTTGTGCCCGATCCGCGTTGTGCAGCCACATAGCCGGCAGGCGGGCCGGCCGCGATGCCATGGCGTTTGCGCAGCAGTGTCGCCACTTCAGCAGCAATACGCGACGCTTCACCGGCTTTTTCGGCCGCCAGAGTAATGGTCTCTAAGTGCGCGGCACCCAGGCTTTGCTGCAAGCGTTGCCACGGCACAAATAGCACTTCCTTCTGATCATCAGCCAAGCCGTCCGTGACACCGACGACCACATAGCTGACATCCCGCACTGAAACCGACTTGCCTATGGGGTCTACGCCGGCGCCGAACAGTTTGACGGCTGCGTCCTTACCCAGCACCGCCTCGGCAGCGTCGCCCTTCAACATTTTTCCAGGCGACAGAACCCAGCCATAGATCAATCCGAAGTCAGCGGACACGCCTTGGATCTTCATGAACTGCCGGTTGCTGCCTGAGCTCACAAAAGTGCGCAGCGCCATCCCCGGACTGCTGTGAGCAATGCCTTTGACTTGGGTGCTGATGGCTTGCGCATCGGCAGGTGTCAGCGTCTTGGAGGCGCCCGACCCTGCGACAATACCCACACTCTCACCGCCGCGCGTGTAGTTGCCGGCTTTGACAAAGACGAGGTTGGTACCGGCAGAACTGACTTCACCCTCGACAGAGGCTTTGGCTCCTGTACCCAAGGCAACCATGGTCAGCACTGCAGCCACACCGATGATGATGCCCAGCATGGTGAGTACGGTGCGCATGCGATTGCGATTCAGAGAGCGTATCGCCAGCAGGATATTGACGGGCATCAGCGTGAACATGGCGAACTCCGATATCTAAAAGGGGTGGGGTCTGCGGCCATCACTCGGACTTGAGCGCGATGACCGGGTCTAGCTGTGCTGCCCGGCGCGCCGGTCCATAACCGAAGACCGCACCGGTGATCGCCGCCATGGCAATTGCGGCCACCAACATGCCGGGCGACACCACCGCGGCCCAGTTAAGCCCATAGTGCGCAACGAGCAAGCCCACCCAGCCCAGCAGCAAACCAATGAGCCCGCCGAGTGCAGCCAGCGTCACGGCCTCGACCAGAAACTGTACTAAGACATCACCCATGCGGGCGCCCAAGGCCATGCGCAGGCCTATTTCGCGAGTGCGTGCTGCAACGGACACCAACATGATGTTCATCACGCCTATGCCGCCAACGACCAGTGAAACCGCGGCAGCGCCTGCCAGCAGCAGCGTAAAGATACGGCCGGCCTGACGCAGGCTCTTGGCCATCTCTTCCCAGGAGGCTTGCTCGAAACCCACAATATTCGAATGTACCGAGCGAGACAGGCGCGGGTCCTGACCCATGCTAGGCATAGCGGTTACGCTTTGAGTATCGACGCGGAAGTCATCCAGCGTATCGGCAGGCAGATCATGCAGCTTGCGCATCCCGGCTTTGATGTCGCTGGCCACCCGGCTGGTGACACCTACCGACTGCGTGCGCAGTTGGATCTGATCCAAGGTGTCGTGGCCCAGCAGTTTTTGCGCGAGGGGCAAAGGCAGGTATACAAGAGGCACGACAGTCGCTGTGGCATCGGCCTTACCCACATCGACAACGCCAACAACTTTGACGCTCTGGCCACCCATGCGGATCGTCTGGTCTATGGCTTGGGCGCCGGGCCATAAGCGCGCGGCAACGGCTACGCTGACCATCATGACCGGCGCGCCACTGCGGTGCTCAGAGGCCGTTATGTAGCGACCCGCTTTCAGATGCCAGCTGTGCATATCGGGGCCGGCTTCCTCGAAACCGCTGGCTCTGGCGATATGAACCGGCAGCCCCGGATTCTCATCTAACGTGATATTGCCTTCGACACTGGCTGCCACAGTCTTGATGCCCGGTATGGTGCTCAGCATCTGAGTTTCAGCAGCGGCCAGCGGCGTCGGCGGCGAACGATAGCGCGTCATCTTGGGCGCGATGGCGCGACGACGCGCGTCATCCACAGCAGCGTTACCGACCACATCCTGGGTACCGTCTATGCCGACAGCCGGCAAAGCGCCTTCGGACACCTCACCGCCACTGGTGTCCTGCTCACCACTGGTGACGATAGCGGAAGGACGCAGATTGCCCGACCGGATGGTGATCAACGTCGGGCCGGCCGCCTCGATTTGTGACTCGATGCGCAACTGCGCGCCGCGCCCCAAGCCAGACACGATGACCACCATCGCCACACCGAAGCTCATGCCCGATAGCGTCAGCAAAGCCTGCACGCGATTGCGCAACAGCGCTTTGAGAGCCAGTTGCAGATTAGTGGGCATGGTGATCCATGCCGCTCATGCCAGCCATGTCGTGGGCAGGCTTGGCAGCGGAGGCCGGTTTGGCCGCTGCCGGCTTAGGCATCAGCAACGTGTTAGCCGGCAAGTTGACCACCACCGGCTCGGTTTGAAATACAAAGGCCACGTGCAGCATCGAGGCCGGAGTAACCGCTGTCTTCGCCTTGCCTTCCCAGTAGTCGCCGCCAGCGCTAAGGCCCATGGCCACAGTCTCCGACTTGCCGGGTGACTTCTCGATTTCGACGGCAACCTGAGACACCACCGAGGCGGGCAGATCAGCGCGCATGGCATCGGTGTAATAGAGCTGTACTTCGCCCCCGGCCTTAAGCACCACTTCGCAATGCAGATCGCGATACATCATGACGAAGCCGCCATGGTGGGCGTCGTGGTCGCCATGCACCACACCGTTATGTGCGAAGCCTGACAGAGGCGCAGCCAACAGGCTCGCGATCAAAGCAAGGGTAAAGTTCAGGCGGTTGGTTTTCATTGCTTTACAGCCCTCTTATTCATGGTTCAAGGCCAGTATCGGATCGAGCGCCGCAGCCTTGCGTGCCGGATACAGGCCGGAGGTAATACCCAAGGCGATGGCAACACAGACAGCGAGTGCGGCCGATAGCGGCGAGACCCGGGCGGCCCAGCCAAAGAATCGCTGCAAGCCCTGCGCGCATAGCACGCCGCAAATCGCACCGAGCACACCGCCAATCAAGCACAGCAGCAGGCCTTCAACGATGAACTGCCGGGAGATGTCCGCCGCTTTCGCGCCCAGAGCCATGCGTAGACCGATCTCACGCGTGCGCTGCGTCACCGATAGCAGCAGCAGGTTCATCACGCCGATGCCACCGACCAACAGCGAAATTGTGGCGACGCCAGCCAGCAGGGCCAACATCGTCCAGTTGGCCCGCTGCAAGGAGGTGGTCAGCTGGTCCAAGGTCAGTTGGTCTACACCGCTCAAGTTCGCGGTCACTATGCGCGCCAATTCCGGCGGCAAGCCCTTACCCAGAGCTTGTTGCGCTTGAGTCTTAACCGTGAAGTCATCGGCCATGGTCTCGCTGATGCCATGCCGCTTGCGCAGCAGCGCCGTGATTGCTTTGGCCACAGCGGTGGTTTCACCGGCAGAGACTGTCGTCACCGTGATGGTGTTGAGCTTGCTGAGATTCAGCAGTTTGTGGATGGCGGTGACCGGCACGTACACCGCATCAAATTGATCGTCCCCTGCCACAGGCTGCGTGGTCCACGTGCGACTGCCCACAACACCGATAACGGTGAAAGCCTGATTCCACAACTTGACTGTTTTTCCTACCGGGTTAACGCCTTCGCCAAACAGGTGATCGGCGGCCACCCTGCCCAGGACCATGACCTGCTCGGCCGCCTCGACTTGCCTGGCAGATAGAAAAGCGCCATGAGGAAAGCTCCAGCCGCGACGTATCGAGGGCAGATCCGATTCCGTGCCGTGCAGACGCGTAAACCAGGTTTTAGGTGTAACGCCTTCTGCCGTGACCCGCGCATTTTCATGAACACCCGACGAGACGAACTGCACCCCAGGCAACTCTTTGCGTATC
>CAIVTJ010000132.1 GCA_903908825.1 uncultured Pseudomonadota bacterium
CACAGCACCGAAGTACCAGAAGGGTTGTACCCGCTGGTGCTCGGTCGTCAAAAAGCGCGTGAAGTGTTCATGGATCAAAAAGAACTCGGCATAGCGGCCATCGCGCAGTGCCAGCAACACATTCCATGGCAGCACCCATACGGCCAACACCGCCAGACCCGCGCCCAGATGCAAGCGCCCCCACAGCGCCGCATCGCGCCGCAACACGGTATAAGCCACCAGCGCCACACCCGGCACAGCCAGGGCCTCGAGACCCTTTTGCAAAAAGCCCAGGCCCAGCGCTGACCAACACAGCAGCATCCAACGCCAACGCTGCGCTGTTGAGGCCTGATCCTGCTGCGCCAGCACAAAGCACAGTAAAGCTGCGCTTAAGAAAAAAGTGACACCCATGTCCAGCAGGTTGACCTGCCCGACCAATAGGTACAGCGGTGCCGACATCAGAATGAGCGCGGCATACCAGCCGGCGCGCGCACCGAACAGGCGATGCCCGGCAGCACCCACCGCCACCACACCGGCAATGCCCAGCAACAGGTTCCACAAGCGCGAGACCCAATCGTGCACACCAAACAGGGCATAGGCTGCGGCCGTAGCCCAGTACTGCAAAGGCGGCTTTTCAACATAGGGCAGCCCGTTGAGCTGCGGCACTATCCAATCACCCGTTGCGAGCATCTGCCGCGGTATCTCGGCATAGCGACCCTCATCCGGCTGAATGAGATCGCGCAGACTGTTGCAGACCAGTGCAGTCAGCAGCAGCCACGCCAACAGCAGCAGCCAGCGATAGCGAACAGCCCTTTGTTCCAGGCTCACAGGTCCACCAGTTGCACCTGCGTCACAGCCAAGGGTTGGCCCAGAAACGTACTACCCACCCGGGCAAAGCGCGCCAGACCATCGGTGGCCAGCAGCAGCGGCGCAGTGGCCGAGGCGGCACCAGACAACAGATCACGCTCTGTCAGCACTGCGCGCAGCGCGGCAGCCACGGCATGACTGGCATCGACCACTGCGACATCCGCCCCGACCACCTGCGACAACACGGGCGCCAACACCGGAAAATGTGTGCAGCCGAGCAGCAACACATCGGGCCTGTTGTGCGCAGTGGCGAACAAGGGATCGAGATAGCGATGCGCAGCCGCCAGCGCGACCTCACCATCGACCCAGCCTTCTTCGGCCAAGGCTACGAACAACTGACAAGCCAGAGACTGCACCGGCGCTTGCGGCCGCAGAGCCTGGATGGCTTGCACATAAGCGCCACCGGCCACGGTGGACTCGGTGGCCAACACGGCTATACGTCCGCTGCGCGTGGCGGCAACGGCAGAGGCTGCACCCGGCTCGATCACGCCCAACACCGGCAGATGCGCATAGTGCTCGCGCAGTGCCGGCAAAGCGGCCGCCGACGCGGTGTTGCAGGCCACCACCAGCGCCTTGACGCCATGCTGCACCAGAAACTGCGCGGCGCGTGCGGCATAACGCTGCACCGTGGCTGCGGTCTTGGTGCCATAGGGCAACCGCGCGGTATCACCCAGGTAAACAAACGACTCACCCGGCAAGGCCTGCATCAGGGCGCGCAGGACAGTGAGGCCGCCTACACCCGAATCGAACACACCGATGGCTTGTTGACGGGTGTTCAAGATTCCGGACGAACGTGCGGGAACAACAACACATCACGGATAGCCGACTGATCGGTCAGGAACATGACCAGCCGGTCTATGCCGACGCCCAAGCCGGCTGTGGGCGGCATGCCGTATTCGAGGGCGCGGATGTAGTCGGCGTCATAGAACATGGCTTCGTCGTCGCCCTCGCCCTTGCGTTCGACCTGCGCCAGAAAGCGCGCTGCCTGATCTTCACTGTCATTGAGCTCGGAGAAGCCATTGGCCAATTCACGGCCGCCGAGGAAGAACTCGAAGCGGTCCGTCAGGAAGGCATCTGCATCATTGGCCCGCGACAGGGGTGAGACCTCGGCCGGATAGGCATAAACAAAGGTCGGATCGAGCAAAGTGTGCTCGACCGTGTGATCAAAGATCGCGATCTGCAAGCGGCCGGCACCGTCATGCGGTGTGTATTTAGCACCCAAGCTGTCGCAATGCGCGCGCAGATAGTCGACGTCGCGCAGGCGCCCGGAATCAAAGCCCGGATTGTGCTCAAGGATGGACTGCTCGATGGTCACGCGACGGAAGGGTTGCGACAGATCGTAAGCCCGGCCTTGATAGTCGAACTGCCGCGTGCCGCGCACCACGTCGGCCAGCCCGACCAACAGCTGCTCGAGCAGCGTCATCAGTTGCAGGTAATCGGCATAGGCCCAGTACAACTCCAGCATCGTGAACTCGGGGTTGTGGCGCGTGGACAAACCCTCGTTGCGGAAGTTGCGGTTGATCTCATAGACGCGCTCGAAGCCGCCCACCACCAGCCGCTTGAGATACAGCTCGGGCGCGATGCGCAGATACATCTGCATATCGAGCGCGTTGTGATGCGTGACAAACGGCCGGGCCGTCGCGCCGCCCGGTATGGGCTGCATCATCGGCGTCTCGACCTCGAGAAAATCGCACGCATCGAGCTGTTCGCGCAGATAGCGCACGATACGGGTGCGCTGGCGGAACACCGCACGCGAGTCTTCGTTGACGATGAGATCGACATAGCGCTGGCGATAGCGGGTATCGGTGTCGGTGAGTCCGTGCCACTTGTCAGGCAGCGGCCGCAACGACTTGACCAGCAGACGCAGCGTCACGGCGCGCACCGACAACTCACCGGTGCGGGTGCGGAATAAATCGCCTTCAGCGGCCAACACATCACCGATGTCCCAGCCTTTGAAAGCCTCATAGCTGTCGGGCAGCGAGGCTGACTGCAGGAACAGTTGAATGCGCGCGCTGCGATCGGCAATGGTCGCAAAGCTGGCCTTGCCCATGACGCGCTTGGCCATCATGCGACCGGCGACACTGACCCGCACCGGGTTGGCTTCGAACCAGGCGGCATCACGCTCGCCATAGTCGCGATGCAAGTCCGCTGCGATGTGCGTGGGACGGAAATCGTTGGGATAGGCATTGCCCTGCTCGCGCAGCAAGGCCAGCTTGCCGCGCCGCTCGGCGATGAGCTTGTTCTCATCGACCTCGGGCACTACGTTGGACGTATCGTTCATCACACACCTGCCTTGAGACTGGCTTCCATGAAGCCGTCGAGATCACCATCGAGCACCGCGCCGGTGTTGCCGACTTCGATGTTGGTACGCAGATCTTTGATGCGCGACTGGTCGAGCACATAGCTGCGGATCTGATTACCCCAACTGACATCGGACTTGGAATCTTCGAGTACTTTGGCCGCCGCGTTACGCTTGTTGACCTCGAGCTCATAGAGCTTGGCCTTGAGCATCTTCATGGCCGTGGCGCGGTTCTTATGCTGACTGCGCTCGTTCTGGCAAGCCACCACCAACCCTGATGGCATGTGCCGCAGGCGCACGGCCGACTCGGTCTTGTTGACGTGCTGACCGCCTGCACCGCTGGAGCGGAACACGTCCATTTCGATGTCGGCGGGGTTGATATCGATGCTGATGTCATCGTCGATTTCCGGCGAGACAAACACCGAAGCAAATGACGTATGGCGACGATTGCCGGAATCGAACGGGCTCTTGCGCACCAGGCGATGCACACCGATCTCGGTGCGCAGCCAGCCATAAGCGTAGTCGCCCTCAAACTGTATGGTGCAACCCTTGATGCCGGCCACTTCACCGTCGCTGCTATCCATGACTTCGGTTTTGAAGCCGCGCCGTGCACCCCAGCGCAGATACATGCGCATCAGCATGCTGGCCCAGTCCTGCGCTTCGGTACCCCCGGCGCCGGCCTGAATGTCGAGATAAGCGCTGTGCTTGTCCATCTCACCGTTGAACATGCGCTTGAACTCAAGCTGGCGCACCTGCGCTTCGATCGCGGGCGCCTCACGGTCCAACTCGTTGAAGGTGGCCTCATCGCCTTCGGCTTCGGCCATCTGCAACAACTCCAGGGCATCGCCTATGGCGTCGCGGGCGCTGTCGAGTTGACCCAGTTCCTGCGCCAGATGCGCACGCTCACGGCCCAGCTCCTGAGCCCGCTCGGGCTTGGACCAGACGTCAGGGACTTCCAGCTCTAGCGTGACTTCTTCGAGCCGCTCTTTTTTGCTGTCGTATTCAAAGAAACCCCCTGAGCGACTCGGTGCGCTCCTGCAGGTCTTTGAGGGTCCGCTTCAGTAGGCCGGTTTCAAATGGCATGTCAGGGGCTTCAATCCATCTTAAGGTCACAAGGTGACCCGACATCTTAGCAGCAACGGCTCAAGCAGGGCTCTGCAACTGCTCGACGAGCAACTGCAAACGGCGCTGCCCCTGATAGACATTGATGTCGAGGCGATAGACCAGCTCCACCCTGCCCTGCGGCACATCACGGGTCTCATCATCGAGATAACCAAACGCGATGGCATCAAAAATGGCCTGGGAACCTTCCGGCTGCACCCGCAATTTGACGTGACGCTCCCCCACCACCCGCGCATGCATGATGCGAAAGCAGCCGTCAAAGCACGGCTCGGCAAACCCCTGCCCCCAAGGGCCTGCGGCGCGCAGCTGCTGCGCGGTGTCCAGAGACAGTTCACTTTCCAGCAGTGCGCCATCGGTGAGCAGCGAGTCATCCGGCTCGCAGCGCGCCAGCCACTGCGCCACCTCCGCATCGAAAGCGGCGGCAAAACGGTCCAGATGAGCCAGGGGCAAGCTCAGGCCGGCGGCCATGGCGTGACCGCCGAACACACCCACCAGATCCGGGTGACGGGTGGCCACGGCATCGATGACATCGCGGATGTGCACGCCGGGCACCGACCGGGCCGATCCCCGCAGCCAGCCTTCGTCACCGGCTTGTGCAAAGGCGATCACCGGACGGCGCACGCGATCTTTGATGCGACTGGCCACCAGCCCGACCACGCCCTGATGCCAAGCCGGGTCATAGATGCACAAACCGCTGCGACGGGTACCGCGCTGCGGCAGCTCCATGCCCCGCACAGCCGCCAAGGCCAGCGTCTGCATCTCGGCTTCAATGCCGCGCCGTTGGCGGTTGAACTCATCCAACTGCTGCGCCAACGGCTGCGCGGCCGCCTCGCTCGTGGCCAGCAGGCAATCGATGCCGATGCTCATGTTATCCAGCCGGCCCGCTGCGTTGAGCCTTGGGGCCACCAGAAAGCCCAGGTCAGCGGCCGTGATGTCATCAGGCTCGCGCCCTGCCGCCGCCAGCAGCGCCAGAATGCCCGGCACGCAGCGCCGCGCCCGGATACGCCGCAAGCCCTCCGCCACCAGCACCCGGTTGTTGTCATCGAGCGCCACCAGATCAGCCACCGTGCCCAGCGCCACCAGGTCCAGCAACTGCTGCACCGGTAAGGCCTCGGCCGGCAACAGCCCCAGACTGTCGAGGTGCCGCCGCAGAGCGGCCATGACATAGAACGCAACGCCCACACCGGCCAGTGCGCGGCTGCCGAAGCCGCTGCCCGGCAGGTTCGGATTAACGATGACATCGGCGTCGGGCAACACCGGACCCGGCAGATGGTGGTCGGTGACCAGCACCGCGACCCCCAAAGCACGCGCCAGCTCCACACCGGCCAAGCTCGAGGTGCCGTTATCGACGGTGACGATCAGCTGGGCGCCACGATCGGCTGCTTCCTGCACGATGCCCGGCGTCAAGCCATAGCCAAACTTAAAGCGGTCGGGCACCAGAAAGCAGGCGTCGATAAAGCCCCAGGAACGCAGGGCGCGCAGTACCAGCGCCGTGCTGGTGGCGCCATCGGCATCAAAGTCGCCGATCACCACCACCTGCCGCTGCCGGTAGGCGGTCAGCAGTTCGGCTGCGGCTTGCACCTGCTCGAGCGTGCCCACGCGCAGCAGTCGCTCCGCCTGCAAGCGCAGCTGCGCCGCAGCCGTAATGCCCCGTGCCCTGTACAAGCGCCGCAGCAATTCGGGCACGTCCGCAAGCTCGGCCGTATCCGGCCCCAAGGCGCGCCGGACGATGGGCCGCCGCGGCCGTAAAGACAGGGCTGTGGCCGCTACGGGCGGCGCTTGCGGCAACAGATCGCCAAAGCGTTTGACGGTCACAAGGCCACCTGCTGCCACCAAGGCCGCATTGCCGGCCAGAAGCGCCAACGATGCCAGCGCGACAGCCGCCAACTGCGTCCGGCCAAAGACAGCTGCAGCGACTGCAACTGCCCGGACTGCAAGGCCTGTAAGGCCGGCGCAAACCAGTCTTGCTCCAGCCGCTGCAGGGGTTGATCGCCCGCCCCGCGCGGCACCGAGGGCAGCACCACGACCGACGGCGCTACGCCGGACAGCAAGGCCTGCTCCTGTTGCCACGCGGCAAAACCCTCGGGCACGGGCCAGGCCTCTGCACCTGCCAAGGCGCACAGACCCGCTGACACGGCATCATTGGCCCACACCCGGGTTGCTGTACCGGTGTGGTCGCTGGGCATGGGCAATGATCCCTGACCGCCACCCCAGATCCACAGCCCATTGACCGCCAACTGACCTCGCTGGCGCCGCCGCAAATTAAGCGGGTGTTCGTGCAGCCACATCTCGCACTCACCGGACAAGCGCCGCAACACGGCGGCGTCTGGCCCGGTGGCCGGCGCACGGCTGAGATTGGCGCCCAGAAAGCGCGCGGGCTCCGGCGCGCTGACCTGCCAGGCCGGCAGACCCTGCAGCACGAAACCGCCAAACAAGGGCAGAAGCTGCATGCCCGAATCACCGAACAACTGCCCGAACTCTGCAGCCAGTGCAGCCGACTCGGCAGCCTCCAGGGTCAACAGACCGGCCGGATGCAAGCGCAGATGATCCAGGGCCGCCGTGCAATGGACTGGCGTCGCCAGCCACGGATTGGCATCGCGCGGCATGTGCAAGGCGGCCGCGGCCAAATGCGCCGGCGGCATCGCCCCGACCTGCGCCAAGCCCAAGGCTTGCGCCAGCGCTGCGCGCCAGCCCGCCGGGTTAGCGTGCACGGCGGCCAGGCGCAGCAGGCCTTCCAGCCCGGGCAATCTCGGCAGGCTGGCGGCGGCGGGGCCCTCGAGTGCCTCAGCATCGAGAAACAGGTCGGCGACTAGGAGTTGCAGGTGCATGTCGCGTATCGTACCGGTGATGCGACTCGACGAGGCCACTGGTCAAACTATCCACCTCATCCGTGCCTATGCGGCGGAGGTCATCACCGTCGGTACGCAGCAGTTGACCGGTCCCTGTCTGGTTGCCCCGGCCACTGTCATTGCACAGTGGTACAGCGGTGAGTTGGCTGACTTGGGCGAAGCGCACCTGGAACTGCTGTGGCCGCTGGCACCGGAAGTGGTGCTGCTGGGCACGCGCTTACCCGGAGAGCGGGCGCCCGCTGCGGTGCGCAGCGCCTTCAGCCAGCGCGGCGTGGCGCTGGAAACCATGGATCTGGGCGCCGCCTGCCGCACCTACAACGTGTTGGCCCAGGAAGACCGGGCCGTTGTCGCCGCCCTGTTTCCCGGCACGACGCCGCTGCGCCCATGAGCGACGCTGCGCACATCGAAGACCTGCAGATCCGCCTGGCGCACCTGGAGCACAGCCTGCAACAGATCAGTGATGAGGTCGTGCGCCAGCAGCAACAGATCGAGGCGCTGACGCAGCGCGGTCACCATCTGCTCGAACGCCTGGCGGCGCTGCAGGGCGAAGGTGACGGCGACGCGGCCACCCGGATCGAAGTCCCGCCGCACTACTAGGCGCGCTTTATTTCAGCAGCCGTTACCGGTAGCGTGACGGCACAAAATCGGGGAGTTGCCACATGATCCGCACCACCACCGGCGCCCTCAGCGCCATCCTGTCTCTGTCTTTGCTGCTGTCAGCTTGCGATAAGCCGCAAGCACCCAAGGCAGCCGATGCGCCCGCTGCAGCCACCAGTCCCGCCAAGGCCGCTGCGCAGGTCGATGCCGCGCGCTTAACCGCCGCTGCCAAAGACGGCGCCAACTGGATGTCCACCGGCCGTACCTATGATGAACAGCGGCACAGTCCCTTGGACAAGATCAATGCCGGTAACGTCAAGCAACTGGGTCTGGCTTGGCACCACGATTTCGATGCCATCAACCGGGGTCAGCAGGCCACGCCCATCGTCGTCGACGGGGTTTTATATGTGTCGACGGCCTGGAGCAAAGTGTTCGCGTTTAATGCCAAGACCGGCGAACTGCTGTGGAGCTACGACCCCAAGGTGCCGGGCGAATGGGCCATCAACGCCTGCTGTGACGTGGTAAACCGCGGCGTCGCGGTCTGGAAGGGCAAGGTCTATCTGGGCACCCTCGATGGCCGCTTGGTCGCGCTGGATGCGGCAACCGGCAAGCCCGTCTGGGATGTACTGACCATCGATAAGAGCCAGCGCTACGCCATTTCCGGCGCACCGCGAGTCATCAAAGGCAAGGTGCTCATCGGCAACGCCGGCGCCGAACTGGGCGTGCGCGGCTATGTGTCGGCCTATGACGCTGAGACCGGCAAAATGATCTGGCGGTTCTACACCGTACCGGGCGATCCGGCAGCCGGCTTTGAGAGCAAAGCACTGGAGATGGCTGCCAAGACCTGGAAGGGTCAGTGGTGGAAGCTCGGCGGTGGCGGCACCGTCTGGGATGCCATGGCTTACGACTCAGACACCGACCTTCTGTTTATCGGCACCAGCAACGGCACGCCGTGGAACCAGGCTTTGCGCAGCCCCGGCGGCGGCGACAATTTGTTCCTCAGCTCCATCGTCGCGCTCAAGGCCGAGACCGGCGAGTACGTCTGGCACTACCAGACCACACCGGGCGATGACTGGGATTACGACTCCACCAATCACATGATCCTGGCCGACATCAAAGTCGCCGACAAAGATCGCAAGGTCATCATGCAGGCCGCCAAGAACGGCGTGTTCTATGTGCTCGATCGCGTGACCGGCGAGTTCATCTCGGCCAAGCCCTTCGTGACCATCAACTGGGCCACGGGCTTTGATCCCAAGACCGGCCGGCCCATCGAAAACCCTGTGGCGCGCTACAGCCGCACCGGCAAGACCTTTGTGGCCATGCCCGGGGCGGCCGGCGGCCACTCCTGGCATCCGATGTCCTATAGCCCGGCCACGGGTCTGGTCTACATTCCTGCGCTGGACCTCGGCATGCCGTTTGCGCCCGAGACCAACCGCAAGACCAGCCAGTACACCTTCAACATCGGCTATGACTTCGCAGCCACGTCTATGCCGCAGGACAAACTCATCAAGGACACGGTCAAAGCCGGTTCAGTGGGTCACCTGGCGGCCTGGGACCCGGTGGCGCAAAAAGAAGTCTGGCGCGTGGACTACAAAGAACCTTGGGCGGGCGGCGTGCTGTCGACCGCCGGCAACCTGGTGTTTCAGGGCACCGCCATGGGCGAGTTCATCGCCTACAGCGCCGACAAGGGCACCAAGCTGTGGTCGGCACCGACACAGGCTGGCGTGGTCGCCGCACCGGTCACCTATGAAGTAGATGGCCAGCAATATGTGGCCATCGAGGTCGGCTACGGCGGCGCACTGGCCATCGCTGCCGGCGAGATCGCGCGCGACAAACACATCGCAGGCAATAACAAGCCGCGCCTGCTGGTGTTTGCCTTAGGTGGCACCGACAGCCTGCCGCCGCAGGAGAACTTCACACTGCCGCTGAACCCGCCCCCAAGCACCGCCTCTGCTGCGGTCATCGACAAGGGTTTCCATTTGTTTCATCCCTATTGCAACAACTGCCATGGCGATGCAGCGGTCAGCGGCAGCAGCATTCCGGACCTGCAGCATTCGGCGGTCCTAGCCGATGCGGCAGCTTGGGAGAGCATCGTGCTGGGTGGCGCACGGAAAGACCGTGGCATGGTCAGCTTTGCCAAAGAGCTGAACAAAGACGATGCCGAAGCGCTGCGCGCCTATGTCATACAGCGCGCGCATGAAACCATCGCTGAACAAAACGCTGCGCAGAAACACTAAGCGCAGCGGCGGCAAACGCCAGCGGCTAGAATGCGGACTTCACCCTACCTGTGGAGTTCGCATGCGCCGCTATGCCCTGCCCCTGTTGACCTCATTCATCATCCTCGCCGGCTGTGCCAATGCGGCGCAGCAAGCGCCCAAGAGCGAAGACGACAAAGCGCTCTATAACCTGGGCGTCATGCTCAGCAGCAGCATCAAGAACTTCAACCTGACCAGCAAAGAACTCGAGCTGGTCAAAGCCGGTCTGGCCGATGGCGCGCAAGACAAGGCCGCAACCGACGACCTCGAAAAGTATGTCGCCAAGCTGCAAGAACTGCAGACGCAGCGCGTTGCTGCAGCCACCGAAAAAGAAAAGGCGGCTGGTGCGGCCTATCTGACTAAGGCAGCCGCAGAAAAGGGCGCCACCAAGACCGCCAGCGGCTTGGTCATCAAGTCCACCAGTGAGGGCACGGGCGCCAGCCCTACCGCTGACAACCAGGTCAAGGTCAATTACGAAGGTCGCTTCGTTGACGGCAAGGTGTTCGACAGCTCGATCAAGCGCAACGAGCCAGCCACTTTCCCGCTGGGCGGCGTCATCCCCTGCTGGACAGAAGCCGTGCAGCTGATGAAAGTCGGCGGCAAGGCGCAAGTGGTGTGTCCGCCGGAACTGGCCTATGGCGAAGAAGGCCGTCCGCCGCAGATGCGTGGTGCCGCGACGCTGGTGTTCGACATCGAACTGCTGGACATCGTCAAGGGTGAAGCGCCGGCGGCTGCGCCGACTCGCTGAAGCGCCGCAACACGTGCACAAAGCCCCCGCTGGTCGGGGGCTTTTTTTTGGGCTGTGGAACTTGGCCGCCATTGGCGCTGTCGGAATAGCAGGCCGGAAATGAAAGTGGGCCTCGAAAGGCCCACCGGAAGAAGACACAGGGAGAAAAGGCTGGTTTTGAATCCACCAAACATTCGAAGCTGACAGACTCGAACAGTTGGTAACGCTTTTTCTTTTTCTTATATCGATCGATTATTGCTTTTGTCGGTACGGCAACCGACTTCTCTACTGCCTGTGTCTTCTTCCGGTAGGCCTTATCTACGCGGGGCATCACAACACGCGCCAGCCGCGCTGACAAGCCTTTTTTCAACCACATTACGGAACGGTTACGTACCGTTTTGGTGAAGACACTTCCGGCGCGCAACGTCTCGCTACCGATCGTTGCAAAATCATCAAGCCAAGCCACCGAGCAAGGGCACAAACGCCACTGGCCCCAGGTTTTCGCGGTGGATGCCGGACTCGCGCCGGGTCAGGCGAACCAGTTGCTGCTGTCCTTCAGGGCCCACCGGCGCCACCAGACGGCCACCCACGGCTAACTGCGCGATCAAGGCATCGGGCAGCACCAGCGGCGCGGCCGCGGCCAGGATGCCATCGAAAGGCGCCTGCGTCGGCCAACCCTTCATGCCATCTCCATGACGGAACTTAATGTTGCGAATGTCCAGCTCGGCGATGCGCTCTTTGGCGCGACGCAATAACGGCTCGACGCGTTCTATGGAATAGATGCGCTCGGCGAACGGTGACAACATAGCGGTCTGGTAGCCGCAGCCGGTACCGATTTCGAGCACTTTGAGTAACGGCCCGCCCTGTGCCAGCGCCTCGGTCATGCGTGCCACGATGAACGGCTGCGAAATCGTCTGGCTCCAGCCTATGGGCAGCGCCGTGTCTTCATAGGCACGACTGGCCAATGCTTCATCGACAAAAATATGACGCGGCAGCACACGCACCTGTTCGAGCACGCGTGGGTCCACGATGCCCTGCTCTCGCAGGCGCTGCACCAGTCGATCGCGCGTACGCGCCGAGGTCATGCCAATACCGGCGTGGGTGGGGCGACTCATCAGACCAGCGGCTTGAGCCAGTCGGCAACGGTCTGTAGCGCGCTGTGGCGTGTCAGATCGATTTGCAGCGGCGTGACCGAGACATAACCCTGAGCCACAGCGTGGAAGTCTGTGCCCTCACCAGCGTCCTGACCGACCCCGGCGGGGCCTATCCAATACATAGGCCGGCCGCGCGGGTCGGCCACCGCGATGGCCGCTTCGGAACGGTGCCGGCCACCCAGGCGCGTGGCGCGGATGCCGCGCAACTGCTCGTAAGGCAGGTCGGGGATGTTGACGTTCAGCGTGAAGCCCCGCTCTAAGGGGGCTTCGAGCAAGCGGGCAACCAGCGACCGCGCGACACGCGCTGCAGCGCCGAAGTGTCGCCCGCTGCCCTGTTCGACACACAAAGAAAACGCGATGGTGGGCAGGCCCAGGAATCGCCCTTCGATGGCCGCGGCCACCGTACCGCTGTAGAGCGTGTCGTCACCGAGATTGGCGCCATCGTTAATGCCGGAGCAGACCAGGTCGAACTCGTCGGCAAACACGCCGGAAATAGCCAGGTGCACACAATCGGTGGGCGTGCCACCCGGCACGTAATAGACATCGGGCTCGGACTCGAGCACACGCAGCGGCACATCGAGCGTCAGCGAATTGCTGGCACCGCTGCGATTGCGATCGGGGGCGACCAGCACCGTGCTGCCGAGGGGCTTCAGCGCCTCATTGAGCCGCAGGATGCCCTCGGCACGGTAGCCGTCGTCGTTGCTGACGAGGATTTTCATGGAGTACCAAGCCAAGGAGTCGATGGCTAAATATACTTCAATTCGCCGGCTTCAGATCAGAACCGACAGGGTGCTGCCATGCGCAAAGACCAGGACGATCCCACCGAGGGCACTGACGGCGAGTTGCTGCGCGAGGCCATGCGAGGCGTGCGGCCACTGGCCATCGAACCGCGGCAACTGCCGGGACGCAAACGCCCTGCCCCGCGGGCGCGTTTTACGCGGGCTGACCGTCATGCGGTGCTGACCGAAAGCCTGGCCGATCTGCGCCAACCCCTTGCGCCGGTCATCGAATCTGGCGAAGAACTCATCTATCGGCGCGAAGGCGTATCGGCCCACATCCTCAAGCAACTGCGCCATGGCCATTACCGTGTTGACTTCGAACTAGACCTGCATGGCTTGACCGTTTTGCAAGCCGAGCAACAACTGTCTGCCTTTCTGGCCGAGGCTTTGCTGCACAACTGTCGTGTGCTGCGCATCGTACACGGTAAAGGGCTGCGCTCGGGTCATCGCGGGCCGGTGCTCAAGCGCCTGGTCAATGACTACCTGCGACGCGTCTCTGCAGTGCTGGCATTCGCCAGTGCACGCGAGGTCGATGGCGGTGTGGGCGCTTCGCTGGTGCTGCTGGCAGCACGCAAGCGCGGCCTGTAAGCAGCGCGCACTTTCCCAGCATCGTTTGCGCCAACTACGGATGTTGGCCCTTGCCAACCCGGCGCATGCTGCCTAGCAAGTTCAGGCAACACGCAGCGGGGCCAGCGCGGTGATTTCAACAAGCCACAGTGCAGACAAACGGGTCATCCCCGGCACACCGATCTTTGACGGTGAACAGGCCATAAAGGGCTACGCCCTCAATGCCATGTGCTACTCGTTCAACGACGAGGTCAATCGCAACGCTTACCGTGCAGATCCGCTGGCCTACTGCCGCAAGTTCAACTTAAGTGCAGAACAGACCGCTGCGGTGCTCGCGATGGATGTGCTGGCGCTGCTGCGCGCCGGCGGCAACATTTATTACCTGGCCAAGCTGACCGGCATCCATCACTTGAATGTGCAGGACATCGGCGCGCAACAGACCGGCATGAGCGTTGCCGATTTCAAGGCGATGCTGATGATGTATCAGGATCTCTGACATGGCACAGATCATCGGCGGCTATTTCACCAGTCATGTGCCCGGCATTGGTGCTGCCATTGCCCGCGATCAACAGCAGGAGGCGTACTGGCGGCCCTTCTTCGACGGGCTGATACCCGTACGACAATGGCTGTCTGTGCAACAGCCCGATGTCGCTGTGGTGTTTTATAACGACCATGGCTTGAACTTTTTCTTGGACAAGCTGCCGACCTTTGCGGTGGGTGCAGCAGCAAGCTATGCCAATGCCGATGAAGGCTGGGGACTGCCAGTTCAACCGGCCTTCCGCGGCTTTCCCGAACTGTCCTGGCACATCATCGAGAGCTTGGTAGAAGCTGAGTTTGATATCACCCTGTGCCAGCAGATGAACGTCGATCATGCGGTGGTCGTGCCGTTTCAATTGGCCTATCCGCAGGCCAAGGCGTGGCCTCTGCGCATCGTGCCCATCGCCATCAACACCGTGCAGCATCCACTGCCCAGCGCCAAGCGCTGCCTGGCCTTAGGTCGTGCGGTCGGTAAAGCCCTGCGTAGCTGGCAAGGCAGCGAACGCATCCTGGTGATGGGAACCGGCGGCTTGAGTCATCAGCTGGAGGGTGAACGCGCCGGCTATATCAACAATGCCTATGACCTGTTCTGTCTGGACAACATTAAAGACAATCCAGGTGCGCTAACCCATCACAGCACTGTAGATCTGGTCGAACTGGCAGGCACGCAAGGCGTGGAAATTTTGAACTGGATCGCAGCGCGCGGCGCGCTAGGTGATGGACCCTTGCGCCAACAGTCGCGCAACTATCACATTCCTATTTCCAACACCGCCGCGGCGACGTTGGTACTCGAACCCCTTGGCAACTGAAGCAGTTGCCTTCTTGCAGCCGGGCCAGCGCAAGCCAGCCCGGCTTTTTTTGGTCCCTCAAAAGCAGTCGCAAAGCAAAACGCCCGACCGGTGAAGGTCGGGCGCTGTGCTATTTGCAGACACCACCGTTACCGGTGGCGCTACTTCAGGCTTGCATCAAGCTCGCTTAGAACTTGACCGTCGCACCGACGTAGAAGCGACGACCATTGACGTCATACAGCACGTCGTTGATCGCGCCACCCGCCAAGACTCCAGCCGGCGGCTTGGTGTTGACACCGGTGATCGGCGGCGCCTTGTCCAGCAGGTTCTCGATGCCGAAACGGATCGAGATGTCCTTGCCGACCGAGTAGCTGCCGTTCAAGGCAAACGCGTCATACGAACCCGCGCCTGTGATCGTGGTGGCCGGATCGGAGACCGACTCAGCCGACTTGATCGACGGCAGATGCTGCCACTGCAGAGCCACGTTCCAATCGGCAAAGCGATAGCCGATGGTGTTGAACATCTTCCAGCGGAACTCGCCCGGGTTCAGGCCGTTCTGGTTGGGTCCCAGGGTGCCTGCGTACTCGAGCATCGGATCCGAGGCCAGTTCCGACGACTTCATGCTGACCAGATAAGTGAACAGCGAGTTGACGCTGAGCTTGCCCGGACCCACGTCGTAGGACCAGTCGATCTGGGTGTCCACACCTTCGGTCACGAAGCGACCGTTGTTGAAGAACGTGGTGATGATGTTGCCCAAGGCGCCATCGTTGGCCACGCGGTTGACGCCCAGGCAGTACGGCGAGGTTACGCTGTACGTCGGGTTGAACGCGGGGTCAAAGCACTGACGCTGCGCAACGTCCACCGACTGGGGGCCCAGCGCATCGGTCACGTTGACGTGGTAGTAGTCCACCGACACGCGCAGCGACTGCAGCGCCTCGGCCTCGAAGGGCGAACTGAAAGCCGCGCCCAAGGTCCAGGTGTTGGCCTTCTCAGGTGTGACCGAGCCATTGCCCTGCAGGGTCGGGAACGCGAACGAACCACCGGCCGAATTGGCGTACTGCGGGTTGTTATAGAACGCGTTAGCCGTGCCCGGCACCTTGTCCATCAGCGCCTTGCAGAGTGCCAGCGACTTGGCTGCATTGGCATTCTTGGGATTAGCTGAGTAAGGCGAGGTGTTGGCCAGTGAGCACAGGTCGCCCGAGGCGTTGTACACAAAGGTCTGCTGCGGAGCCAGATACAACTCGGCGATGTTCGGCGAACGCTCGGCGCGGTTGAAACCGCCGCGGAAGCGCAGGAAGTCGTTCGGCTGCCAGCTGGCCAGAGCCTTCCACGTGGTGCTGCCACCGGTGGTGTTGTAGTCCGACTTGCGCACGCCCAACTCGAGCTCCAAACGCTTGGCGAAGACCACATCGGTCAACACCGGAACCAGCGCCTCGGCATAGATCTCCTTGACGGTGATCTTGCCGGCTGAGTTGCCGCTCGGATAGATGCCGATCGACTGGTCCTGGAAGGACTTGCCCTGAGTGGTCAGGGTGTCGTTCAGGAACTCATAGCTCGACTCACGGTGCGACACACCGATGGCGCCGCGCACATCGCCGGCAGGCAGCGAGAACAGCTTGCCCTGGGCGTTGGCTTCCTGGACGTCCTGACGCAGCACGGCGCGACCCTTAAGGTCAGCCGAGATGGCGTTCTTGCAGTCCTGGCTGACGACCAGAGCCTTGTTGAACGGGTCCAGGCCGCTGGTGCAGGTGGCGGTCGACGCGCCGAAGCCGCCGAAAGCCGCATTGCCCTGAACGCTGAAGCCCTTACCCCAATTCGGGGCCGCAATCACAGCGCGGAAGCGCTCGAGCGAAGCCACGCCGGTCAGCAGCGAGCTGGTCTCGGACTGGCCGGTGCTCATATAGGCTTCCCAGGTCCAATCGGAGCCGGGGATCTTGCCTTCAAAGCCGCCGGTCATGTTGTAGGTAAACACATCGACACGCGACTCACGGTTGCCCAGAGCGGTATCGAGGTAGTCCACCAACTGCCAGGAGGCGGTCTTGTTGGTGCGGCTGTCGAGCATGGTCTTCAGTGCAGTGGGGATGGTGCGGCTGTCATAAGGAATGATGGCGCCCCAACCGTTGACCGCAGGCGACGGCTGCTGAATGGTCTGCGTCGTCACGCGGCTGAACATGCCCTGCGCAAAGAAGCCGATGTTGTCGTTGATCTCGTAGGTGCCGCGGGTCAGGAAGTTGTCGCGGTGCAGCGGCAGCACAGCCAGTGCGTCCTGGAAGCTCTGCTTCAACTGACCGTCATCGGTCTTGACCCACTTGGTGCCCGTCAGATCGCCCTTGAACTTGGCCACGCCACTGCCGGTCGCATCGTAGCTCTGGAAGAAGCCCAGGAACGGTGTGCCGTCGGGGTTGAAGTAGTAGCGGAAGTTCGGGGCCGACTGACCGGTCAGCGTGTTGAGCACAGCACCGCTGGGGTTGTTGCCCATCGGGTCGTAGCCCGAGAAGGTCGGGAAGTATTCGCGATCGTTGCCATAGGTGCTGGTGCTCTTGTCCAGCGCCGAGAACCACGGGCGGTCGATGTGCTTGGCGGCCTTACGGTCGTTGACCGAGAAAGCCAGCATGATGTTGCCGCGGCCATCGGCCAGGTTCGAACCCAGAATGCCGCCGACTTGATATTCCTGACCGTCGCCACGCTCGGACACGCCGTACTGGGCGTCCATCTGCATGCCTTCGAACTTCTTGCGCATGATGAAGTTGACGACACCGCCGACCGCGTCGGCACCGTAGGTCGCCGAGGCGCCACCGGTGATGGTCTCGATGCGCTCGATGGCCAGCGACGGGATGGTGTTGATGTCCACGACCTGCGAAGCATTGCCCGGGGTGGCGCGGCGGCCGTCGAGCAGGATCAGGTTGCGGTTGCTACCCAGACCGCGCAGCGAGATTGTCGCAGCGCCGGGGGTGTTGGTGGCGGTCGGCTGAATGTCGCCGCCCTGGGCCGGGGTCTGCACCGCATGGAACTGCGGCAGCTTGGCCAGGTTGGTCTCGATGGCGGCCGTGCCGGAGTTCTTCAGCAGCGAGTCGTCCACCGTCATGATCGGGCTGTTGGCTTCGTAGTCACGACGCGCGATGCGCGAGCCGGTGACAACGATCTCGGACAGGCCTTCATCGGCGGGTGCCGCAGAAGGGGCGGCATAGGCGCTGGTCGCGCAAGCCGCGGCCACGGCGATAGCGATGGCGCTGCGGCGCAAAAACACGCAAGGGCTCAAGGCGGCTGATGGAGTCAGCTTGGCATGGTTCATTTAGTTATATCCCCAGTTTTAAGATGTTCAACGAACAACGGCCTTCAGGCCGTTGCGCGCGCAACTTAACCTAATATTTCTTTGTGGGGTTAACTATTTGCGATTTAGGCAACACTGTTGCTAACCAGCAACACAGTCGCCAGGGCCGCCAGGCCCTCTGCCCGGCCGATAAAGCCTAGATATTCGGTCGTCGTCGCCTTCAGATTGACGCAGTCACGGGCCACGCCCAGCAGCCCGGCGATGTGCTGGCAGATGGCCTCGCGGTGCGGGCCTATGCGCGGCGCCTGCGCCAGCAAGGTCAGGTCGGCATTGCCCACCGCGTAGCCACGCTCGTGCAGCAGGGCCATCACAGCGGTCACGAAACCGCTGCTGGCCATACCGCGCCACTGCGGATCGCTGTCCGGAAAGTGCTGGCCGATATCGCCCAAACCCGCCGCACCCAGCAAGGCATCGCACAGCGCATGCAGCAGCACGTCGCCATCCGAATGGGCGATGACACCGTGGTCGTGCTCTAGGGTGATGCCGCCCAGCGCCACACTGTTGCCGGGCCCGAATGCATGCGCGTCGAAGCCCGTTCCCACTTTGATGTTCATGCGCTCTCCACTGTCTGCGCCAACAGCCACTGCGCCAGCAGCAGATCGTCGGCCTGGGTGATCTTGATATTCGCAGCGCTGCCGGCCAGCAACTGCGGCTGCCAGCCCATGGCCTCGATGGCCTGGGCTTCATCGGTCGGTTGTTCGCCGCGTGCCAGAGCCTGCTGCAGCGCCGTTTGCAACAGCCCGTAACGGAACATCTGCGGCGTCTGCGCCCGCCACAGCTGGGCGCGAGGCACGGTGGCCAACACCTGGCCGTCGGCATCGGCCTGCTTGAGCGTATCGGCCAAAGGCAGCCCCAGCAGGCCACCGACCGGGTGCAACTGCAAACCCGAGAGCAAGGTGTCGAGATCGGCGCGCGTCAGACAGGGCCGCGCGGCGTCGTGGACCAGCACCCAGTCCTCGGCAGCGGCCGGCAAGGCCGCCAGGCCCTGCAGCACCGAGTGACACCGCTGTTCCCCGCCGACCGTGGTGTGCAGGCGATCACCGTGACCGGCTAAGCCGGCCAGCGTTGCGAACCGGTGATCGTCAGCGGCCAGCGCGACGACGATGCCGCAGCAGCGCGGGTCTTGCAGAAACGGCTGCAGCGACCATTCGATGACTGTGCGCCCGGCCAAGGGGGCATATTGTTTGGGCAGCTCCGTGCCAAATCGCCGGCCTGTGCCCGCCGCCGGCAGCACGACCCAGTACTGCATGGCCTAGCGGTCAGCCGCAGGCGCCGCCTGCGGCGCAGACGGCGCTACTGACGCTGCTGACGCTGCTGACGCTGACGGCGCAGCTTCCACCACTTGATAATAGATTTCACGCGGCACGATCAGGCCCAGCTCGCTACGCGCCAACTCTTCGATGGCCGCCGTGCCTTGCTTGAGGTCGCGCACCTGTTCTGCCATCTGCTGGTTGCGTTCGGACAGACGCTGGTTCTGCAGCCGTGCTTGCTCGACCGACTGCCGCAGGCGCGACACGTCGCGCACACCGCTGTCAGACCACCACAGCCGGAACTGCGTGCCCAGCAAGACCAAGAACAGCAGGCCGGCAAACCATTTCATGGGTGCCGGATAGCCTTAAAGCGCGAAGGCGAAAGCCGAGCGACCGGCATAGACAGCCTGTTCGCCCAGCAAGCCTTCGATACGCAGCAACTGGTTGTACTTGGCGATGCGATCCGAGCGCGACAGCGAACCGGTTTTGATCTGCGTAGCAGCGGTGGCCACTGCGATATCGGCAATGCTGCAATCTTCAGTCTCGCCGGAACGGTGCGACACGATAGACGCATAACCGGCCTTGGCCGCCATCTCGATAGCTTCCAAGGTCTCGGTCAGCGTGCCGATCTGGTTGACCTTGATCAGGATGGCGTTGGCAATGTGCTGGCTGATGCCTTGCGCCAGTATCTTGGTGTTGGTGACGAACAGATCATCACCGACCAGTTGCACGCGCCGGCCCAGCGCCTTGGTCAACTGCGCCCAACCATCCCAGTCACCTTCGCTCATGCCATCTTCGATGGTGATGATCGGATAGCGCGCCACCAGATCGGACAGATAAGCGGTGAAGCCCGCCGCATCGAAGCTGCGGCCTTCGGCCTCGAGCACATAGCGCCCGTCACGATAGAACTCGGTGCTGGCCACATCCAGACCCAGGTAGATGTCGCTGCCGATCTTATAGCCGGCCCGATCGACCGCTTCGATGATCAGATCGAGGGCTTCCTCGTTGGACTTGAGGTCCGGTGCAAAGCCGCCCTCATCGCCCACGGCGGTGGTGAGCTTGCGCTCATGCAATATCTTTTTGAGCGTGTGGAACACTTCGGCGCCATAACGCACGGCCTCAGACAAACTGGGCGCGCCCACCGGCAGGATCATGAACTCCTGGATGTCGAGACTGTTATCGGCGTGCGCGCCGCCATTGATGATGTTCATCATCGGTACCGGCATCACCGGCGCCAAGCCAGGCACACTGCCCAAGGTCGCCAGATGCCGGAACAGCGGCAGGCGCGCATCGGCTGCAGCAGCCTGAGCTGCCGCCAGCGACACGGCCAACAAGGCGTTGGCGCCCAAGCGGCCTTTGTTGTCGGTGCCGTCTAGATCGATCATGCGGGTGTCGATGGCGCGCTGCGCTGCGGCATCCAGACCCAGCACCGCCTCGCGCAGTGCACCGTTTACGTTGGCCACGGCCTTGCGTACGCCCTTGCCCAAGTAACGCTGCTTATCGCCATCACGCAGTTCGACCGCTTCACGCGAGCCTGTGGATGCGCCGGAAGGCACAGCCGCACGACCCATCACGCCGGACTCGAGCAGCACATCAGCCTCAACGGTAGGGTTGCCCCGGGAATCGATGATCTCCCGACCGATAACGTTGACGATGCGACTCATGGCAGCGATTCCTCATAAGGTTTGGATTTAACGATACGGTCTATTTCGCACAGCGTGGTCAGCAAAGACTCCATGCGATGCAGCGGCCAGGCATTGGGCCCGTCAGACAAGGCCACGGAAGGATCGGGATGCGTTTCCATGAACACACCGGCCACACCCGAGGCTACAGCTGCACGCGCCAGCACCGGCACAAACTCGCGCTGGCCGCCCGAGGAACTGCCCTGCCCGCCCGGCAACTGCACAGAATGCGTGGCATCGAATACCACCGGGCAACCCGTGGCACGCAGCACAGGCAGCGCACGCATATCGGACACCAGGTTGTTATAGCCAAAGGTAAAGCCGCGCTCGCAGACCATGATGTTGGCATTGCCCGTGGAACGGGCCTTGTCGACGACGTTCTGCATTTCCCAGGGCGAGAGAAACTGACCTTTCTTGATGTTCACGGCCTTGCCGCTGGCGGCCACCGCCACGATGAAGTTGGTCTGCCGGCACAGAAACGCCGGCGTTTGCAGCACATCGACCACGGCAGCCACTTCGTTAATGGGTGTGTCTTCGTGCACATCGGTCAGCACCGGCACGCCGAAGGTATCGCGCACGTGCTCGAGTATCTTCAGGCCCTCGGCCAGACCGGGGCCGCGGAAACTTTTGACTGAAGAACGGTTGGCCTTGTCAAAAGAGGCCTTGAACACATAAGGCACCTTGAGGCGCGCGGTGATCTCACACAGACGCCCGGCAATCTCCTCGACCAGTGCCTTGCTCTCGATGACGCAGGGACCGCTGATCAGAAACAGCGGCTGATCGTTGCCGACCTGACTACCGGCCAGCCTCATGAATTACCGTCCGTCATCACCAGCGCCTGCTGATGCGCACGCGCCGCCACCACAAAGCCGGTGAACAAGGGATGTCCGTCGCGCGGATTGGAGGTGAACTCGGGATGGAACTGCGTGGCTACAAACCACGGATGTCCGGGAATCTCGATGATCTCAACCAAACCATCGGCCGAGAAACCGGAGAAGCGCAGACCGGCTGCGCGATAGGCCTCGAGGAAATTGTTGTTGAACTCATATCGGTGACGATGCCGCTCACGGATGGTCTCGGCGCCATAGACCTGACGCGCCAATGAGTCGGCTTCCAAATGTATGGCCTGCGCACCCAAACGCATGGTGCCGCCCAAATCGGAAGACTCGCTGCGCGTCTGCGTGCCCTGCGTGAGGTCCTGCCATTCGGTGATCATGGCGACGACCGGATGTGCGGTCGTGGCACTGAACTCGGTGCTACTGGCATCGGCAAAACCCAGCACATGGCGGCCGTATTCGATGATGGCCAGTTGCATGCCTAAGCAGATGCCCAGGTAAGGGATGCCGCGCTCACGCGCATAGCGCACGGCCGCGATCTTGCCTTCGATGCCGCGCTCGCCAAACCCGCCGGGGACCAGAATGGCATCCATGCCGTCCAGACAACCGGTGCCGTGCTGTTCGATGTCCGTGGACTCGATGTAGTGCACATTGACGCGCGTGCGCGACTTCAGGCCGCCATGCATCAGGGCCTCGTTGAGCGAGATGTAGGAGTCGCGGATCTGCACGTACTTGCCGACCATGGCGATATTGACGGTGCATTCCGGATGCGCCTTGGCCCAGACCACAGCCTGCCACTCGGCCAGATCGGTGGCAGCAGCCTGCAGGCCCAGACGCTCGATGACGATTTCGTCCAAGTGCTGGGCATGCAAGGTCTGCGGAATCTTGTAGATATCGTCGACGTCAACGGCGCTGATGACCGCACGCTCTTCGACGTTGGTAAACAGCGCGATCTTGCGGCGCTGCTCATCGGGCAGCGGATCTTTGGAGCGGCACAGCAAAATATCGGGCTGTATGCCGATGCTGCGCAGCTCTTTGACCGAATGCTGCGTGGGTTTGGTCTTGATCTCGGAGGCACCCACCGTGGGCACCAGCGTCAGATGCATGTAGACCACAGAATTGCGGCCCAACTCGACACCGAGTTGGCGGATGGCCTCTAAAAAGGGCAGCGATTCGATGTCGCCTACCGTGCCGCCGATCTCGACCATGCATACATCGGCATCACCGGCACCCATCTTGATGCTGCGTTTGATTTCATCGGTGATGTGCGGGATGACCTGCACGGTGGCACCGAGGTAATCGCCGCGCCGTTCTTTGGCAATGACGCGCTCATAGATGCGTCCGGTGGTGAAGTTGCTATGGCGGCCGGTGGTGGTGCGGATAAAGCGTTCGTAGTGACCCAGGTCCAGGTCGGCCTCGGCGCCGTCATCGGTGACGAACACTTCGCCATGCTGAAACGGGCTCATGGTGCCCGGATCCACGTTGATATAAGGATCGAGCTTGATCATCGAGACGCGCAAGCTGCGCGCCTCGAGAATGGCACCGAGGGACGCAGCGGCAATGCCTTTCCCCAACGAGGAAACCACGCCGCCGGTGACGAATACATATCGAGTCATGGGGAACACCGCCGATGCTGAAGGGAGGCCGCAGGCGCAGCCGTCGCGACGGGATATCAGTCTAGCGAAACATCAGTCGCGCTGCCAGATGAAACGTGCACGCCGCACGCTGTTTACATCGGCCTTGATGGGATCAGCCACAGCCACATCGGCCAAGGCCAACAACAGCTGGTTTTCCGGCCCTTGAACAGAGCCTGCGCAGATCAAGGGCAGTTGCGCGCGTTGCCAGTCCGGAATCTGCGCCTCGCGCAGCAAATCCTTGACATCGCGATGTTGCTTGCCGGTCAACAGGCGCTCGCCGCCTTGACGGGCGATCAGCCACAGCTGAGCGGGTAACCGCGACAGGTCGACATCACCCCAGCGATCCGCACGCAGCGACAAGTGTCCTGCGCCGGGCCAGTACACCGCGCCTTGGCGAGCCCACTCCCAGCACAGCGGTAGCCCGGTTGGCTCGGACGCGGGTGCGGGCTGCTGCCGCAACAGCAAACGCTCGCCGTGACGCTGCGCCAGCGTACCGGCCCAGTGCACGCGGGCACTGGCATCGCCACGCAGATACAACAGGGACTGCAGTTGTTGCAGTCGACGCTGGTCGGGCAGCGGATGTCCCTGCGCCAATACCCAGGCTCGCAAGGCCGCGCGCTGCCGCTCTTCTGACAAGCGGCGCAGCACGCGCATGTCCAAGCCGGCACCATCGGCAGCGGCTGCGGCATCGCGTGCCGCCAGCGTTTGCGTCAGCGTGGCCGCTTCGGCGGCATGGGCCGCACTGCGCGCCACGGTCACGGCAGCGGCCGGCCAGCGCGCCAGCAGCGCCGGCAACACGCTGCTGCGCAGATAATTGCGGTCATAGCGCTCATCAGCATTGCTCGGGTCTTCAGCGCACACGATGTGCGAGCGCGCGAGATAGTCGCGCAGGGCCTGCGCCGGCAGCGGCAGCAAAGGACGCAACAGCTCGCCTGCACCCAGCCCAGCGCGCGGGGCCATGCCGGCTAAACCGGCAACCCCTGCGCCGCGCAGGCATTGCAACAGCACGGTCTCGAGTTGATCGTCGCCATGCTGCGCCAGCAGCAACACTTCGCCAACGGACAGGACCTTGGCAAAGGCCGCGTAACGGGCGCTGCGCGCTGCCTCTTCGGGCGAGCGGCCGGCCGTGCGATCGACGGCCACGCGCAGCACGCGCAGCGGCACACCCCAGCTTTTGGCCAATGTGCGGCAGTGCGCCGTGAACTCACGCGCCGCCGGCTGCAACTGGTGATTGATATGCACTGCCCGCCAGCGTGGCAGACGCACTCCGCTCGCTAGGGTCTGAGCGCGGAGAGTCCACAAGGCATGCAGCAAGGCGGTGGAATCGGCGCCGCCGGACCAGGCGACACACAGCGGCGGCCAATGCGCCGGCGCCGGGCCCAACAACACGCACAGGCGCTGCTGCAGCCACTGTGCATCGAATAACGGTCCTGCCGTCGCGCCGGGCATGGGCCCGGGATGCTCAGGCCTCGACGTCAGTGTAGACGCCGAAGTTTGCTAAACGGGTCTGCCGCCGGGCCACCAGCGCCTCGGTGGACAGTGCGCACAGGGCATCGAGGTGGCGGATCAAAGAGGCCTTGACCAGCCCGCAGGCCGCTTCCGGGTCGCGATGCGCGCCGCCCAGCGGTTCTTTGAGCACTTCGTCGACCAGCTGAAGCTTTTGCAGTCGCTCGGCGGTAATGCCCATGGCGTCGGCTGCGGCTTCTTTCTTGTCGGCGCTCTTCCACAAAATGGAAGCGCAACCCTCGGGTGAGATGACCGAGTAGACCGAGTACTGCAGCATGACCAGCTGGTCACACACGCCGATGGCCAACGCGCCCCCCGAGCCACCCTCGCCGATGACGATGCTGACGATGGGCACGCGCAGCGTGGCCATCTCGAATAGATTGCGGGCGATAGCCTCACTCTGCCCACGCTCTTCGCTGCTGACGCCGGGATAAGCGCCAGGCGTGTCGATAAACGTGACGATAGGCAAACCGAAGCGCTCTGCGGTGCGCATCAGGCGCAGCGCTTTGCGATAGCCCTCGGGCTTGGGCATGCCGTAGTTGCGACGCACGCGCTCTTTGGTGTCACGGCCCTTCTGCTGGCCGATGACCATGATCGGGCGGCCGTCGAGGCGGGCGATGCCACCGACGATGGCCGCATCATCGCCATACATACGGTCGCCGTGCAGCTCTTCGAAGTCGGTGCACAGGCGGGCGATGTAATCGAGCGTGTAGGGCCGCTGCGGATGCCGCGCCAGCTGGGTGATCTGCCACGGCGTCAGCTGCGAAAAGATGCTGGTGGTCAGTTGGCGGCTCTTGGCGCGCAAACGCGCCATCTCGTCCTGAATATTGACCTCACCGTCGGAGGTGACGTGACCCAACTCCTCGATCTTCGCTTCAAGTTCGGCGATGGGTTGTTCGAAATCGAGGAAATTGACGGCCATCTAATGCCCGATCTTGCGGCGAAACAGAGGCGCAGGTTAGGGCGCTAAGGGCCGCGGCGCAAGCGCCCCTTAGGACTGCGAGCCCGGCGCGTCGTACAGCAACTGCAGCGCGTCGCGACCCAGCAGCCCTTCCAGCGACTCGAGCAACTCGGCGGCCGGGCGTACGGCCCAGCCGGTGCCCAGCGGAATCACACAGCGCGCCTGGGCGTTCTGGTATCGAACCAGCACTTCGCAGTCACCGCCGCGATAAGGCCCCAGGACCTGCGCCAACTGCGCCACCAGCCCGGTGCCGGCCGCCTGTTCCGGGGCCGGCCAGCGCAGCACCAGCCGCCGCGCCTGATTCTCGCGGACGCCATCCAGCGACAGGATGCGCTTGGCCGCCACCCGCCAGGCATCGCTGAACTCGTCAAAACGCAGGTTGCCCTCGACCAGCACCAGCGCATCTTTGACCACCAGATCGCGATGCTGCTGCCACAGCTCTTCGAACAGCGTGATCTCCATGCGGCCGCTGCGATCATCGAGAATGAAACTGGTGCGATTGCCGCGTTTGCGCAGCTCCAGCACCAAACCTGCCACGGTCACCACGCGACCGCCGAAATAGCGGTTGCCCTCGCCGGCGGCCGGCGGCCGCTCACCGGCAAAATCGGCGATGCGGCCCGACACCAACCGCGGCAGGTCCTTTTCGAAGCGCGCAATGGGATGCCCGGTCAGGTACAGGCCCAGCGTCTCGCGCTCGCCGGCCAGACGCAGCGCCTCGTTCCATTCGGGCAATTGCGCCTGCGCCGTGGCGGCCGGACGCTGCGGTGTCTCGACCAGCGCCACGCCAAAGAAATCGACCTGACCGGCTTCTTTGGCGCGCGCGGCTTGTTCGCCGGCCTGGATGGCCGCGCCCAGATGGGCCATCAGGGTGGCGCGGTTGCTGCCCAAACGGTCCAAGCTGCCGGCACGGATGAGCGCCTCCAGAACGCGCCGGTTCAAGCGCGCCATATCGAGACGGCTGCACAGGTCTTCCAGGTCTTGATAAGGCCCGTGCGCTTCACGTTCGGCCACCAGCGCGTCGACCACGCCCTGCCCCACGCCGCGGATCGCACCCAGCCCATAGCGGATGGTGCGCGGATCAGCCACCGCAAAGGCATGCACCGAGGCGTTGATGTCAGGCGGCAGTATGGTCAGACCCATCTGACTGCATTCGTCGATCAGCGTGACCACTTTGTCGGTGTGGTCGATGTCACTGGAGAGCACGGCGGCCATGAACGCGGCCGGATAGTGGCACTTGAGCCAAGCCGTCTGATAAGACAGCAGCGCATAAGCGGCCGAGTGCGACTTGTTGAAGCCATAGCCGGCAAACTTTTCGATCAGGTCGAAGATGTACGCGGCCTGCTTGCCATCCACGCCGCCTTGTTCGGCACCTGACACAAAACCCGACCGTTGCTTGGCCATCTCTTCGGGCTTTTTCTTACCCATGGC
>CAIVTJ010000133.1 GCA_903908825.1 uncultured Pseudomonadota bacterium
GATCAGCTGCGTGTACTGCGAACCGAAATCGAGGATCAGGACGCGCTGTGCGTGGATGTCGTTTGCGGTCATTGTGGGCACTCAAATTAATCGCTGTATGATGCGTTGGTCAGCATCAACATCCCGCCAGACAGGGCGCGGGCCGTTGCCCATGCCATGGAGCGCGACATGACCAGCCAGCTGGCTACCAAGTCCGAACTCAAAAGCGAGCTGCAACTCTTGCGTCAGGAACTGACGGCGACACGCGACTTGCTTTCGAAGGACATCCAGAACCAAACCACCGTCATGACGGTGCGCTTGGGCTCGATGATTGGTGCAGGCTTTGTGCTGCTGTATGCGCTGCAACGCCTGGGCTGACCACGCCACCGGCGTGCCTCAAGACACCCGGTAGTTGGGCGCTTCCTTGGTAATTGTCACGTCGTGCACATGGCTCTCGCGTACACCGGCGCTGGTGATGCGCACAAACTTCGGTACCGTGCGCAGCGTCTCGATATCCGCACTGCCGGTATAACCCATGGCCGCACGCAGTCCGCCGGCCAGCTGATGCAGGATGGCCACAAGGCTGCCCTTGTAAGCGACGCGACCTTCGATACCCTCGGGCACCAGCTTTTCAAGCTCAGCGGCCGCATCCTGAAAATAACGGTCAGCCGAACCGGTCTTGCCGGACATGGCACCCAGCGAACCCATGCCGCGATAGGCCTTGTAGCTGGCACCCTGATAGAGCTCGACCTCACCGGGTGATTCTTCGGTGCCGGCAAACATGCCACCGATCATCACGCAGTGCGCACCGGCCGCCAGCGCCTTGGCCACATCACCCGAATAACGGATGCCGCCGTCGGCGATCAACGGCACGCCGCTGCCGGCCAGCGCGCGCGCGACATTGGCCACGGCGCTGATCTGCGGCACACCGACACCGGCGACGATGCGCGTGGTGCAGATGGAGCCGGGACCTATGCCGACCTTAACGGCATCAGCACCGGCTGCTGCCAGATCTAAAGCCGCCTCGGCGGTGACGATGTTGCCGGCGATGACCTGCTGCTGCGGCCAGCGCGTTTTGATGGCGCGCACCATGTCGATAACGCCCTGCGAATGACCGTGCGAGGTGTCGACCACCACCACGTCGACACCGGCCTCACGCAGCGCTGCCACGCGCTCCAGCGTGTCGGCCGCCGTGCCCACCGCTGCGCCCACGCGCAAACGACCGGTCTCGTCCTTGCTGGCGCGCGGAAAGTCGGTGGCCTTCTGGAAATCTTTGACGGTGATCATGCCGCGCAACTCGGAGTTGGCGCCGACCACCAGCACCTTTTCGATGCGGTGCTTGTGCAGCAGATGCAACACGTCGTCTTTGGGGGCGTTCTCGCGCACCGTGATCAATCGCTCACGCGGCGTCATCACCGTCGACACAGGCGCGTCGAGCTTTTCTTCAAAGCGCAGATCGCGATTGGTGACGATGCCGACCACCAGTTCACCATCGACCACCGGCACACCCGAGATGCCACGTGCACGGGTCAGCTCTATGACTTCGCGGATGCTGAGGTCCGGCGAGACGGTAATAGGGTCACGGATAACGCCCGACTCGAACTTCTTGACCCGCGCGACCTCGCGCGCCTGAGCCTCGATGGTCATGTTCTTGTGGATGATGCCCAAGCCGCCTTCCTGGGCCATGGTGATGGCCAGGCGCGCCTCGGTGACCGTGTCCATGGCAGCCGAAATAACCGGCAGGCCCAAACGGATGGTGCGGGTGAGTTGGGTCGAGAGGTCGACCTCGCGCGGCAGCACGCTGGAGTGTGCCGGGACGAGTAAGACGTCGTCGAAGGTCAGTGCTTCTTCGAGAATTCGCATGGGGCCTACGCGCAGCGAAGTAAGCACACCATTGTACCCGACCGGGGACCCTGCGGCAAAAGCACCGGCAGCCCCCTTAAAAACGCCAGGTATAGCCGGCCCGCAGGCTGATCTCGGTAGACACCAGCGAGAAATGCCCGTCCTTGTCCACGTCTTGCAAGCCGCGATTGGCGACCAGAAAGTATTTGCGGCCTGCTCTGGGCACCCAGACCAGACGGGTTTGCAGACCCATGACCTCGGACACGTTGTCGTATTGCAGCAGCGTGACCCAACTGAGGAAAGAGTTGAAGGCGATTTCTGCTGTACCGCTGACGATGCGCGTCGTGAAATCTCCGGCGGGTAAAGAGATGTCATTGAAGCTGTAGCCGGCCTTAAGCCCCAGATTGCGCGAGGGCCGCCAGATCAGGTTGCCCCCGACAGACAGTCGCGTGCCGTCATAAAAACTGCCCCGGCGAACCGAACCGTTTGCCGCCCAAACACGTTGCGAGCCGGTCTCAAAATCAAAGCCGTAGTCGGCAAACGCGTACTTCCCGACAGGGACCACCACGCGACGGGAGGGCTCCTGATAGATGGTGAACGGCTGGCTGAGACTTTCTTGGCTGGCCTGATAAACCACCCGGACGATATCGCGGCCCAATGTTTCCAGCTCTAGGGGCCGCAGCGATAACACCTGCGTCTGCAGGCCACCATCAGTGCCTTCGATGCGCTCGGCATCGGCACCCACGAACCAGCTCTGCAACAGATCGCCATGGACCACCCGCGTGTAGCCGGCATCGGCCATCGAGTCGCGCACACCGCGGCGGCTGACAAAACCCAAGGCCGGACGGAACTGGCTGCCGATCTCCTTGGTGGAAGCGCCCATGCGCCAGCCCTCACTGGCGGGCAAACGCAGGCCCACGCCCCAAGCGCTCGTGCTACCCGACGGCGTATTGCTGGCCTGAGAGTCCTGGAACCAGCCTTCGGCTTCCAGACTGCGTCCACCGGCAAGACGACTGGCCAGATAGAGAAAGTCGACCCCATAAAGCGAGGCTGAGTTGTTGCTGCTGGGATCACCCGAGGTGGCAATGAAGCCGACACTGGACTCGGCGAGCACATCCGCTGAGACACGCACCACACCCAGATTAGCCGTATCGATGGTGCCGGCCGGCGTCACATAGCCATCCTGACGCACCGCCAATGCACCGACGCGATAACGCCCGGCACGGCCACTGAGTTTGGCACCCGCTTCAAGATCCACCGGCAGCCCCAAAGAAGACAGGCCCAGCCGCCGCGAGAAAAACGGACGGCCACTCTCCTGACTTGCGCGGGTGGTCGAACGGTTGTTGCCCAGATAGCCGCCGCTGCCCAAGCGCCCGAACTCAAACAGATCGGCATCGTTTAGAAAGAAATCGCGCTTCTCGGGAAAAAACAAGCCGAAGCGCGACAGATTGACCTGCCGGTCGTCTAGCTCAGTCGCAGAAAAATCGGTGTTGAACGTCAACGAAGCATTGAGCGAAGGCGTCAGCCGGTAATAGGCATCGAGCGAAGGCTCGAGCAGCGTGGACTGCTTGGCGATGACGTCATCGGTGACATGACGCACGCCGGCCGACATCACCACATCCAGACCCACGCCTTGGTCAACGTCCTTGATGCCGCGCAACTCGCCGAGCACGGCAGGCCCCCAACTGCGATTGCGCGAGGTCCACAACACCTCTTCGCCTTTGCGGCGGATAGCACGCGAGACGTTAAAGCCCCAAGCCTCGCTAGTGGCATCGAAGGGCAGCGTCTTAAAAGGGATGGCGATCTCCACGCTCCAGCCATAGTCGGTGCGTTGCGCGCGCGCATCCCAGATGACTGTCCAGTCGGCGGTGAACGACGTGGGTCCGGTGTACAGCATGTCGTTACGCACGCTGTTGAGGTTGACCTCAAAACGATAGCCGGTGCGCGATGAATCAAACGGATCGAGGATGATGGCGATGCGATCATCCTCAGCTAACCGTGACCCTTGCCGCATGATGCTGGCGCGAATGCTGTCCTGACCACCGCTGTCCCACAGGCGAGCGGCGATGTACAGCGCGTCGGCGTCATAAGTGACCCGTATTTCGGTGCGCTCGGTGGCGGCATCACCATCGTGCGGACGGATCTGCCGCAGGTCATCAATGAGCGCTGCCTGCTCCCACAGAGGCTCATCAACAAACCCATCAATGACCGGAGCCACGGCTGTGCGCGTGATCTGCAACTGCGGGCGATCGGTGCCCGCAGCCATAGCAGGGACTGACAAGACAGCTGTCAGCAGTAGCACGCAGGGCAACAGACCAACACCACGAGTCCCGACGATAACGGCCATGAATGCAGCTCCGAATACAAAATTTCAGCGGCAGCAGTGTACTAATATCTGCGCATGAACGATCGGGCCGACAGCAAACATATCTATACCGTCAGCGGCCTCAACCGCGAAGTCGGGCAGCTGTTGGCGCACGGCTTGCCGCCGTTATGGGTAGAGGGTGAGGTGTCGAACTTCAGCGCACCCGCCTCTGGCCACTGGTACTTCACCCTTAAAGATCGCGACTCGCAATTGCGCTGCGCCATGTTCCGCGGCCGCCAGAGCAGCGTTCGCTTCCGCCCTGCCAACGGTCAACACATCAATGTGCGGGGCCGCGTCGGCCTCTACGAGCCGCGCGGCGATTATCAGATGACCGTCGAGCTGATGGAGGAAGCCGGCGAGGGCCAACTGCGACGCGAATTCGACCTGCTGAAGCAGCGCCTGGCCGCCGAAGGCCTGTTCGATGCAGCGCGCAAACGGCCGCTGCCAGCCCTGCCCCGCCGCATCGCAGTGATCACCTCGGGCACAGGCGCCGCGCTGCGCGACATTTTGAATGTGCTGCAACAGCGCTACCGCTTGGCGCAAATACTGCTGTTGCCGGTACCGGTACAGGGCGCTGCTGCCGCACCGGCCATCTGCGCCGCCCTCGATACGGTCAGCCGACGCGACGACTGCCAGGTGGTCATTCTGGCGCGCGGCGGCGGGTCACTCGAAGATCTGTGGGCTTTTAACGAAGAGACCGTGGCCCGGGCCATCTACCGCTGCAGCTTGCCGGTGGTCACCGGAATCGGCCATGAGACCGACTTCACCATCGCCGATTTTGTCGCCGATGTGCGTGCACCGACGCCTTCGGCTGCCGCCCAACTGTGCAGCCCCGACCAGCAGACACTGGCACAGCAGCTCGGTGCGCAACTGACCCGGTTACGGCTGGCCATGCAACGTCAGCTGAGCCATGCGCAGCAGCACCATCTGGCTGCAACGCGACGCTTGCAGCAAACCCATCCGGGCAACCGGCTGCGGCAACAAGCGCAGCGGCTGGACGAACTGGAAGAACGGTTGGCACTGGCCGTGGGGCACACGCTGCGTGACGCACGCCAGCGTCTGGCGGCAGCTCTGGCACGACTGCAACGCGTGCAAGCCGGACCCTTCATAGAGCAACTGTCAGGGCGCTGCGCGCTGCTGGCCAAACAACTGCAACGGGCCCTGCTCGACACCCTCAACCGCTGCGAACAAAGGCTGGCACTGGCGCAGCGGGCGCTTGATGCTGTGAGCCCGCTGGCCGTGCTGGGCAGAGGCTATGCCTTGGTGGCCACCGCTGACGGGCAGCTGCTGCGTCAGGCGCAAGCAGTGCGCGAGGGCGATGAACTGAACATACGTTTGGCCGATGGCCGCATACGCGCCACGGTGCGCAGTACGGAGCACAACTAGATGCAACTGCGCCGCCACCTGATAGCGCTGTGCCTGATGTTGCCCTGCGGCGCCGGGCTTGCAGCCCTGCCACAACAAAGCCTGGTGCCCGGTGGCGTTGCGCTGATCAACGTCGGCCCTGCCACACAAGCTGCGCCCGTGGTCACGGTGCGCGGCCGGCGCGTGTTGACGGTGGCCGATCAGGGGCATTGGGTCGCCGTGCTGGGACTGCCGCTGTCGACCAAACCCGGCAAGCTCAGTGTGGACGTGCAGCCCCTGCAAGGCCCGCACAGTCAGCACAGCGTCACGGTGGTCGACAAGCGCTATGTGGAGCAACGGCTCACTGTCGCGCCGGGGCAGGTCGATTTAGCGCCCGCCGACTTGGCGCGTGTCGAGGTGGAACAAAAACGCATCCGCGCCGCACTCGACGGTTACAGCGACACGCTGCCGGCCAGCCTTGCCCTGCTCGCACCGGTCAGCGGCCCGCGTTCCAGCAGCTATGGCCTGCGGCGCGTGTTTAATGGCCAAGCGCGCGCACCGCATTCAGGCATGGACATCGCCGCGCCCACCGGCACGCCCATCCTCGCGCCGGCTGACGGACGCGTGGTCGATCAGGGTGATTTCTTTTTTAACGGCGGGACGGTGTTCATCGATCACGGCGCGGGCTTTGTGACCATGTACTGCCACCTCAGCGGCTATGCCGTGCAGCCCGGTGATGTTGTTAAAGCCGGTCAGGTCATCGGCCGCGTCGGTGCCACGGGCCGCGTCACCGGCCCGCACCTGCATTTTGGCGTGACGCTCAACGGCACCATGGTCGACCCGGCGCTGTTTCTAGATCGGCCCTGAGCACGCCGCACAACGCGCTGACTAGCGTCGCTTGTTGCTGCGTCCCAATGACTTGCCGGTGGCCACTGCAACGCGTGGTCCACGGGTGTTGTCTTTACCACTGCGACTGCTGCCCGGCTTGGCCGCCTTGGCCGAACGCTCATGCCGCTCGGGTTTGGGCTTAGCCTTGGGCGCACCCTTGACGATGCCGACAGCCTTGCCGCGCACCGCGGTCTTGGCGCCGACTTTGGCCTTGCCGCCGGTCTTGCCCTTGGTGGTGCTGCGATCGACCACATCGGGCTTAGACGTCGTCTTATGACGCTCGCGCCGCCGGTCATAGGGGTTCGCATCAGTCCGGAACTCTAGAGCCACCGGGTTGGCGAACAGATCAAACGCTTCGCGAAAGACATTGCTGAGATAACGCTTGTAGTGATCGGGCACGGCAAAAGTCTGGTTGCCGTGCACGATGATGCGCGGCGGGTTCTTGCCGCCTTGGTGCGCATAACGCAGCTTGATGCGCCGGCCCTGCACCAGCGGCGGCTGATGCGCTTCGATGGCTTTTTCCATGACGCGCGACAACTGCGGCGTGGCCATCTGCCGCATGGCCGCGTCATAGGCGCGCACGGCAGCCGTGGCCAACTCGCCCACGCCGGTGCCATGACGGGCCGAAATAAAATGCACGGGGGCAAACGGCACGAAGTTCAGCCGCAGCTTTAAATCGTTGTGAATGGTCTCGCGCTGCTCGGTCGGAATGCCATCCCATTTGTTAACGGCGATCAGCAAAGCACGGCCGCGCTCCAGAGCGATGCCCAGCACGCTGGCATCCTGCTCGGCGACTTCGCCGTGTGCATCGAGCACCATCACCACAATGTGCGCCGCCGCGATGGCCTGCAGTGTCTTGGCGACGCTGGCGCGCTCGACCGCATCTTCGACGCGGGCGCGGCGGCGTACACCAGCGGTGTCGATCAGCGTGAACTTGCGACCGTCGCGCTCGAAAGGCACGAAGATGCTGTCACGCGTGGTGCCCGGCATGTCATTGGCAATGACGCGCTCTTCACCGATCAGACGATTGACCAGCGTGGACTTGCCGACATTAGGACGGCCGATGATGGCGATGCGTATCGAATCATCGTCGGGTGGAGGTGCATCGGTGTCGGGCTCAACGCCCGCCAGCACCACATCCATGAGTGTGTCGCAGCCGATGCCATGCGCCGCCGCAATGGCCAGCGGATCGCCACAACCCAAACGATGGAACTCTGCGGCGATGACGCCCGGGTCGCGTCCCTCGGCCTTGTTAACCGCCAGGAACACAGGCTTGCCGGCACGCTTGAGGGTGCGCGCGACGTAGATGTCTTCGTTGGTGAGACCGACCCGGCCATCGACCACCAGGATGAGCCGGTCGGCTTCGACGACCGCACGCTCGGTCTGCTGACGCATCAGCGATTCGATGGTGGTGCTGGGACTTTCGACCACACCACCGGTATCGACCAGAATGCAGGCTACGGGGCCCACACGACCAAACCCGTACTGGCGGTCGCGCGTGACGCCGGGCATGTCGGCGACGATGGCATCACGCGTGCCGGTCAGCGCATTGAACAGCGTCGACTTACCGACGTTCGGCCGTCCGACTATGGCAACGATCGGTAACATGCGGCCTCAGCGCCGCGACTTGGCGAGGCGATAGGCTGACAACTGTCCCTTATCGTTCATGAACAAGGCCAGCTCACCCGCCGCGACCGGCGCGTTCGACACCACCTTGCCACCACCGCTGAGCCGCTCGGTCAATGCACCCGTGCCGCTGTCAAAAAGTGCACGTAGCCCTTGTAGTCCGCTACCGCCACTTGGCCGCCCAGCAACACCGGCGCGGACAGATTGCGATTGCGCAGCATGTCCTGACGCCAGACCTCGACGCCCGTCTGGCGCGCGATCTTGACCACCTGACCATCTGAGGTTGAGACATACAGACCCTCGGCATCGACGGTCATGCCGCGGAAGCTGGACAGGTCATGCGCCCACCACAGCTGGCCGCTGTCACGGGCCAGACGCACCGCGCGCCCCTGAAAGCTGACGGCGTAGACATCGTCATCGACGACGTGCAGCGCCGAGTCGATATCGACCAGGCGCTCAAGTTCGGTACGACCGCTGGGCGGCGCCACGGTGGACTCCCACAGCGTCGCGCCATCTTTCAGTGACACGGCCAGCACGCGTCCGTTGTCATAGCCGCACAGCGCCGCATCGCCGGTGATGACCGGCACGGCAGCACCGCGCAGGGACAACCGGGGCACCTGCTGTTCGACGGCCCAGACCAGCTTGCCGTCGCTGACCTGCAAGGCATGCAATCGACCATCGACCGTGCGCAGGACGACCAGACCGGCACCGATAGCCGGGGCCGATAAGACTTCACTGTTGACGCGCGTCTTCCAGCGGATGGCGCCGGTGGCGGCATCCAGCGCCACCACGTCGCCATGACCGGCACCGGCGACGACCAGGCCCTCACCGACACCCGGACCACCGGACAGCGGCAGCTTGGTACGCGTACGCCAAAGGGTTTTGCCGTTGGCCAGCGACACCGCCAGCACATCGCCCTTGTGGCTGGCCACGAAGGCCCGGTCGCCGGCTACGGCCACACCGAGGCCGAGGCGAAGCTCGGGCTTGGCACCCCCTACGCTGAGGCTCCAAGCCTTCTCCACGCGCACGGTGGCTTTGAGTTTGACCAACTCGGCCGGTGGATCGACTTTGTCATTGCTGGCGCAGCCGCCAACCAGCAGCAAGGCTGCCGCGAAGGCAGTCAGTGCGGCAGGAACCAGGACTCGGCGCGCGCAATGGATCATGGGGACGCCTCTTGCAGGTCATGAATCTTGAGGGCCAACAGGTCGCTCTCGGCACCCGTGGCACTGGAGGCTGAACGCGCGGCCTTAGCCGCTTCATATTCACGCAAAGCACCGGCCGCATCGCCCTTGGCCTGCAGCGCATCACCACGCGCTTCGGCATACGCGGACTGGAAACTGCCCACATCAGCACTACCCAGTGTGGCCAACGCGTCATCGGGCTTGCCCATGGCGGTCTGTAATCGCGCCATGCGCAGTTTGGCCACCTGCCGCAGCTGCAGGTCAGTGGCGGTATCGGCCACCGTGCGCACCTGTACCAGCGCGCGATCGAGGTCGTTACGAGCCACCAGCAGACGCGCGAAGATCAAACGGGCTGGCGCACCATAGGCCGACTGTCCGTGCGAGGCGATGAACAAGTCGAACTGCTTTTGCGACGCGTCAGCATCGCCGGCATCGAACGTACCCAGCAGATTTTCGTAGGCCGAATAACTGGCCTGCTGGCCGGCCAGCTGATGGCCTTGCCACCAGCGCCAACCGGTGAGCAGCAACGCGCCCAGCAACAGTCCGCCGACGATCGGCAAGCCGTTCTGTCGCAGCCAAGCCTTGACGGCCTCCCATTGATCGCCTTCGCTGAGTAAATCCACTGCCGTGATCTCCTAACCTGTCGTGTTCAGTGCGGCCAATTCCGCCAGCATGACCGGGATGCGTGCCGCCAGCTCGGGCAGCGCGCATTCACTCTGGCCAACGTCCTGGCGCAGAGGCTTTAGTGCCGCCACGCCCCGTTCGAGTTCCGCATCACCCAAAATGAGTCCCAGCGGAGCACCGCTGCGGTCGGCGCGACGGAATTGCGCCTTGAAATTTCCCGCGCCCAGATTCAGCTGCAGCGCCAAGTGTGGCAGGTCGTCGCGCAAACGTTCTGCCAATGCCATGGCGGTGCGCTGCGAGCGCTCACCGACGGCGATGACATAGACATCGGGCGGACGCGCTGCCGGTATGGCACCGCCCTGCACCAGCAGTTCGACGACGCGCTCTATGCCCATGGCAAAACCGATGGCCGGTTGCGCCTCGCCGCCCAACTGCGTGATCAGATCGTCATAGCGACCGCCGGAACACACGGCATCTTGCGCGCCCAAGGCATCGGTGACCCACTCGAACACCGTGCGCGAATAGTAGTCGAGGCCGCGCACCAGTCGCGGGTCGATGGAGTAGGCCAAGCCCATGCCGCTGAGCATGGCGCACAAGCCGTCAAAATGTTCGCGCGACTCGGCGTCCAGATAATCGGTGAGCAGCGGCGCAGCGGCCACCAGCGCCTGCATCTCGGGGTTTTTGCTGTCGAGGATGCGCAGCGGGTTGCCCTGCAGACGGCGCTGACTGTCGGCATCGAGGCGCTCGGCATGCTGGGTAAAGTATGTGACCAACTGCTCGCGATAAACACGCCGCGACGCACTGGTCCCCCAGCGAATTGATCTTCAGCCGCACGCGACTGATGCCCAAACGCCGCCACAAGCGCGCCGTCAGTGCGATGAGTTCAGCGTCGATGTCAGGGCCGGCAAAGCCGATGGCCTCGACGTCGATCTGGTGAAACTGGCGATAGCGACCTTTCTGCGGCCGCTCGTGGCGGAACATCGGGCCTGCGGTCCACAGCTTGAGCCGCGCACCGCGCAGCAAGCCGTTGGAGATGGCCGCACGCACCACACCCGCCGTGGCCTCGGGACGCAGCGTCAGGCTGTCGCCACCGGTGTCGGTGAAGGTGTACATCTCTTTTTCGACGATGTCGGTGTACTCGCCGATGGCGCGCTTGAACAAAGCCGTGTGTTCGACCACCGGCACGCGCAGCTCTTCATAGCCATAGGCGGCAAACAGCTCACGCGTGACCTGCTCCAACCATTGCCAGCCGGCGACCTGTGCCGGCAGCACATCGTTCATGCCCCGGACGCTCTGTACCAAAAACGGGTTTTCCACGCGCTTAGCCTTCAGACTCTAGAAAGACAGGGCCGGCTGCGACCGCAGCGCCCACCACACAATAAGCGCCAGCACGCCCACGCCCAGACCCAGCGCCACAGGCCAACTGAGCACGGCCGGCCGGGCAGGCTTAACCACCACGCGCTGCACCCGGCCCCGCAAGCGGCCGCTTAGCGGTTCGATCTGCGCAGCCTCGTAGCTGGCCTGCAACGGCGCCAGCGGTTCGCCTAAAAAGTCGGCGTAGCGACGCAGGTGTCCGCGCGAATAAACCGGCGGTCCCAAGCGCTCGAACTGCTCGGCCTCGAGCGCCTCGATGACGTCGACATCAACGCGCAAGGCGTCGGCAGCCTGTTGCAAGCTGACGCCGCGACGCACACGCGTGGCAGCCAGCTGCGCGCCGACCGACAGCGGTTCTGCGCTGGTGACGTCGGGTTCAGCGATGCTTTCGCGCTGCAGCAGCGTCGCGGCATCCGGCTGCACAAACAAGCTGTCTTGCGACTCACTCACGGTTGCTGACCCCATCGCCCAGCAGCGCGGTCAGCGCCTTGGCTTGCTCGGAGTTGGCAAACTCGCGGCGCAGACGCCGCGCCAGAGTCTGCGCGGCAGGCCGTTCGTCGCGGGCCAGCGCTGCGCGCACGCCCAACAACAGCACGTCGGGCGCAGTCAGCCCCAAGGCCAGGAAACGGTCGACCACCAAGCCGGCCACACCCGGCGAACCCAGTTCCAGCTGCAAGTCGGCCAATTCGAACACCGCCGGGGTGTATTGCGGACGCAAGGCGATGGCCTGCTCGAGCAGTCGCACGGCCTCACCGCCCCGGTTGGCCGAGCGCAAGCACACACCGGCGTTGGTCAAGGCGGCCCAAGGCGTGGTGTACAGGCGGTCACGTGCCGCCAAGTCAAACTGCTTGAGTGCTGTATCGACCTTGCCGTTGCGGCATAAAAACACCGCATAGTTGTTACCCACTTCGGAGTTGTTGGGCGATAAGCGCAGCGCCAGACGATATTCGGCATCTGCCGCGTCGGGCCGGTCCAAGCGCTCGTTCAAGTAAGCCAAAGCGCTGTGCACCTCGGCGCTGCGCGGGTCTTGCTTGGCAGCGCGCTCGAGCTTTTCTTTGGCCAGTGCCAACTGCCCTTGCTGCATATAGGCCACGCCCAATTGCACGTTGGCATGGGCGGCATCGCGCCCGGGAGCGGCCGGTTGCGTGCTGTTGCTTGCGCAGGCAGACAGAGTCAGCGCCAGCACGGCAGACGCGATAACGCGGCTCATGGCAGCGACCCGCTCAAGGGCTCGAGTGCGATCGGGATGCGCTTGGCTCCCAGGCGCGCCGTGGTTCGGTCGATGACGCGACCGACCAGTTGTCCGCAGGCAGCGTCTATGTCATCGCCGCGCGTGCGTCGTACCGTGGCCATGACGCCACCCTTGAGCACCTGATCGAGAAACGCGCTGATGGCCTCGGGGCGCGAGCGGCGGTACTGCGTGCCCGGAAACGGATTGAACGGAATCAGGTTGACCTTGGCCGGGTGCCCCTTGAGCAGCCGCGCCAAGGCCCGCGCCTGCGCGGGCGAATCGTTGACGCCATCGAGCATCACGTACTCAAAGGTGACGCTGCGACCGTTCTGCTCGTCTATGTAATGCCAGCAGGCCTGCAGCAACTCGGCGATGGGATGCAGCCGGTTGATGGGCACCAGCTGGCTGCGCAGTTCGTCATCGGGCGCATGCAGCGACACGGCCAGCGCCACGTTGGTCTCCTCGGCCAGCTTGTACATCTGCGGCACCAGGCCGCTGGTCGACAGCGTCAGCCGGCGCCGGGAAAAATCGAAACCTATCTCGTCGAGCAGGACGCGCAGCGCCGGCACGACATTGCGGAAATTGGCCAGCGGCTCACCCATGCCCATCAGCACCACATTGCTGATCAGGCGGTTGTCGCCGGCTTGAAAACCCAGCTCTTGTTGAGCCAGAAACACCTGACCGACGATCTCGGCCGCGGTGAGGTTGCGGTTAAAGCCCTGCTGCGCGGTTGAGCAGAAGGTGCAATCCATGGCACAGCCCACCTGCGACGAAATGCACAGCGTGCTGCGCATGCCGTCGGGGATGTAGACCATTTCGAAGGCCTGAGTATCGTCGGCGCGCAGCATCCATTTGATGGTGCCGTCGGTGGCGTTCTGGCGCGTGACGATCTGCGGCAGGCTGACGTGAGCCTCGGCGTTCAGCTGGTCGCGGAACGCCTTGGCCAGGTCGGTCATCTCATCGAACTGCGTCACCCCGCGCCGGTACAACCAGTGAAACAGCTGGCGGGCACGGAAGGGCTTGCCACCGCGCTCGAGGATCCACTCCTCAAGCTGCGGCCGCGGCAAGCCCAGCAGGTTGACGCGTTTGTCGGTCATCAGGCGCGCGGGCAGATCTCGAGCGCACGGAAGAAGAACGCGATTTCGACAGCGGCGTTCTCGGCCGAATCGGAACCGTGCACCACGTTGTGCTCGATGCTTTCAGCCAGATCGGCGCGGATGGTGCCCGGCGCGGCCTTCTTGGGGTCGGTGGCGCCCATGATGTCGCGGTGAGCCAGAACGGCGTTTTCGCCTTCCAGCACCTGCGCGATGACCGGGCCCGAGCTCATGTAAGCAACCAGGTCGTTATAGAACGGGCGGGCAGCGTGCACGGCATAGAAGGCCTCGGCATCAGCCTTGGACAACTGCAGCATGCGGGCGGCGACAATGCGCAGACCGGCGGCTTCGAAACGGGTGTAGACCTGACCGATGAGGTTGCGGGCAACGCCGTCGGGCTTGACGATGGACAGGGTGCGCTCTAGCGCCATGATGGTGACTCCAGCTGGGAAAAAGGGCTGAAGTCTACCTGTTCCAGCTCAGACGCTGAAGCTTTCGCCGCAACCGCACTCACCGACGACGTTGGGGTTGCGGAAGGCAAAGGCTTCGTTGAGCCCTTTGCGCACAAAGTCGACCGTGGTGCCGTCGATGAGCTTGAGGCTCTCGGGATCGACGAACACCTTGACGCCGTGGTCTTCGAACACCACGTCGGCGGCAGCCTGCTCGTCGGCATAGTCGATGACGTAGGCATAACCGGAGCAGCCCGTGCCACGCACGCCCAGTTTAAGGCCCGCGCCATGGCCCCGGGCAGCCAGGAAGCTACGCACGCGTTCGGCGGCAGAGAGGGTCAGGTTGATGGCCATGGTGTAAGTCAGACTCCGGCAGCGGCGAAAGGTTGCAAAGCAGAGGACTGCGCAGCGCGCAGCGCATCTTCGATAATGAGCATCCGCCCGAGTTTTTCAACCGGAGCGGCCACGGTTTCCAGCCATTGCTGCGGCGAGCCGACCTCTGCGTGGGCCAGCGGCAGGCCCGGCAAGCGCCCGGCCAGTTGCTGACAGACTGACAGAGTCTGGGGGCAGCCGTAGACCTGAAAGCGCGCCGCGCGGATCACCGGCCCGTCCAGCGCCAGCAGGCAGCGCACCCAAGTGCCCAAGCGACGCTCGCCGCCCTCGCCTTGCGCCACCACCCAACCGGCAGCCTGCCAATCGGCGACCGGCGGCGGCAAGTCCGGCGACAAGGCCCGCAAGCGGGACAATTCCCGGCGGATGGCAGCGATCGCCACATCGACATCGGCGGCGGTGCTGGTCTGCCCCAGACTCAAGCGCAGCGAAGCCTGCGCCAGCTGCGTGTCACGACCCAGGGCACGCAGCACCGGGGACGGCTCACCGCTGCTGGAATTGCAGGCCGAGCCGGTGCTCACCGCCAGTTCACTGAGGCCATCCACCAGACTCTCGCCCTCGACCCCGGTGAACGACAGGTTGAGGATGCCGGGCGCGCAGTGCTGCGGATGGCCGTTGTGCAACACACCGGGTAGATCGGCCAGACCCTGCCACAGCCGTTGCCGCAGCCCGCTCAGTCTGCCGGCCAGCTCGGGCTGCCGGTCGGCGGCCAATTGGCAAGCCAGCCCGAAGGCGACGATCTGATGGGTCGGCAAGGTACCCGAGCGCAGCCCCCGCTGCTGACCGCCGCCGACGATCTGCGCCTGCAGCGCGACACGCCGCTGCGGCGCCACATACAGCGCACCTATGCCCTGCGGTCCACCCAACTTGTGCGCGGTGAACGACAGGTAGTCGATGCCGTCCACCGACAACGGCAGCTTGCCGGCGGACTGTGCGGCATCGATGTGCAAGGCGACGCCGCGCTCACGGCACACGGCGGCCAGCGCCGGCAGGTCCTGCATGACACCGGTCTCGCTGTTGACGTGCACCAGTGACACCAGCTGCGCGCCCTCGCCCAATGCCGCTGCCAGCACCTGCGGTGACAACAGGCCCTGTGCATCGGGCTGCAACAGCGTCAGCACAAAGCCCGCCTCGGCCAGGCGTCGCAAGGGCGACAGCACGGCTTTGTGATCGGTGACCAAGCCCAGCACCTGCGCGCCACGGCGCTGCGTGCTGTTTAAACCGGCCGCATGACCCGCGATCGCCAGGTTGTTGGCCTCGGTGGCCCCCGAGGTGAACACCAGGTGCGCCGGGTCAGTGCCGATCAGCGCGGCAACCTGCAAACGGGCGCGGTCGATCAGCGCTGCGGCCCGCCGGCCCGCCGCATGGCTGGCGGACGGATTACCCAAGCCTTCGGCCAGTACTGCGCCCAGCGCTGCGACGACCTGCGGATCGACCGGCGTGGTGGCGGCGTGATCGAGATAGGTCACCGTGGTCATGGCGTCTGCCCGCCGGCAACCCGGCGCCGCTTCTGAATGGCCGTCAGCAGTCCGCGCAGGATGTTGGCCTCGTTGGTATCGAGTTCCGCACGGTTTAAAAAGCGCCGGATGCGCGCCATCAAGTGCGTGCCGCTCTGCGTGCGGTCACGGAAGCCGACTTCGTCCATGACCTGCTGCAGATGTTCATACAGCCGCTCGTAGTCGTCTGCCGCAGCCAGCGGCGCTTCGCGCGGGGCGAGCACACTGGCGCCGGTGCCGTCGCGTCGCGCCATGTAGATTTCATAGCCGATCAGCTGCGCCGCCATGGCGATGTTCAGCGACTGATATTCGGGATTGGCCGGTATGCGCAGCAGCGCCTGGGCAGCTGCCAGTTGCTCGTTGGTCAGCCCGAAGCGCTCGGTGCCGAACAGCACGGCGACCGCCGCACCCGGTGCGGCCTCGCGGGCCCGTTCGACCAGCTGCAGCGCTGCATCGCGCGCATCGAGCACGCGGAAATAATGGTCACGCTCACGGGCCGTGGTCGCCATGACATAGCTGCAATCGGCCACCGCCTCGGCCACTGTCGGCACCACCCGGGCCGAGGCCAACACATCGTCAGCACCCGAAGCACGTGCAGTGGCCTCGGCATCGGGAAAGACGCGCGGGTTGACCAGCACCAGATCGGTCAGCGCCATGTTCTTCATGGCACGCGCCACCGCGCCGATATTGCCCGGATGGCTGGTATCGACAAGGACAAAGCGGATCGGTAGGGGCTGCATCATTGAAGGGCGCACTTGGGGGGTCTGCTATTCTAGCGCCTGCTTTTCCAGCGGCACGGTCTGACAATCAACATGCATCCCTTTGTGAACACAGCCGTGCGCGCCGCGCGCAAGGCCGGCGAGACCATCGTCCGCGGTTTGACCCGCTTTGAGGGGGTCGAGACGGCCACCAAAGGCCTCAACGACTATGTCACCAACATAGATCGGGCCGCTGAAGCAGAGATCATCGACATCCTGCACACGGCCTATCCGCACCATGCGTTTCTGGCCGAAGAAAGCGGTGCCAGCGGCAATGCCGACACCACCTGGATCATCGACCCGCTGGACGGCACCACCAACTTCATGCACGGTTTTCCGCAGTTCGCGGTGTCCATCGCCTGCCAGGTGCGCGATGTCATCGAACACGCGGTCATCTATGACCCGATGCGGCAGGAGATCTTCACCGCCTCGCGTGGCGGTGGTGCTTACCTGGAAAGCCGCCGTCTGCGCGTCAGCAAGCAGCGCACCCTGGAAGGCTCGCTGATCGGTACGGGCTTCCCGTATCGCGAGAACCTGCATTACCTCGACCCCTATATGGCCATGCTGCGCACGGTCATGACCACCGCAGCCGGCGTACGGCGCCCGGGCGCCGCGGCCCTGGATCTGGCCTATGTGGCTGCGGGTCGCACCGACGGCTTTTTTGAGATCGGCCTGAAAGCCTGGGACACGGCGGCCGGCACGCTGATGGTGCGTGAAGCCGGCGGTCTGGTGGGCACGCTGGACGGTGGCGACTATCGCCAGAACGGCAACATCATCGCCGGTAATCCGCGGGTGTATATGGCACTGGTTGAAGCCTTTGCTCCGCATCTGCCGGCAGACCTGCGTGAGGCGGCGCTGGAACAAACAGCGCGTGAGGTTGCGGCCCGCGCACAGGCCGCCCTCAAATCGGCCGAAGCGGCCGACGACGCCGGTTAAGGCGCGCCGGTCGCAGCAGGGCTGAGGTCAGCCCTGCGAGTTGTCAGCCCTTCGAATCGTCGGTCAGGCTCTTGCCCAGATGGCTGCTCTTGCGGCCATACAGCGCATAGAGCACCAGACCCACGATCGCCCAGATGAAGAACAGCTTGATGGTGTAGCTGCCCAGGCTGACAAACAGCAGCAGGCAACCGGCCATGGCCAAGGGGCCAACCACCCAGATGAGCGGCGTGCGGAACACACGCGCCCGCGCCGGCTGCGTCACCCGCAAAATCATGACACCCAGCGCCACCACGAAGAACGCGAACAGCGTGCCCGAGTTGGAGATGTCGGCCAGCATGCCCACCGGGAACACCGCGGCAAACAAGGCCACCGCAATGCCGGTGACCACCGTCACCACGTGCGGCGTATGAAAGCGCGGATGCACCTTGGACAGCACGTTGGGCATCAGGCCATCACGCGACATGGTGAACAGGATGCGGGTCTGGCCGAACATCATCATCAGCACGACCGAAGGCAGCGCCACGATGGCCGCAGCGGCCACCCAGTTGCCGACCTGCGGCCAACCCAGATGACGCAGCACGAAAGCCAGCGGTTCTTTGGACTCGGACAAGGCTCCACCGGGCTGCGCACCCACCGCACCGACCGCGGCATAGGCCACGAACAGGTAGAAGATGGTGCAGATGACCAGTGAACCTATGAGGCCGATGGGGATGTTGCGGTTGGGGTTCTTGGTTTCTTCGGCGGCGGTCGACACGGCATCGAAGCCGACGTAGGCAAAGAAGATGGAAGCCGCCGCACCCAGCACACCCGTACCCGACAGCGGCGTGCCCCAACCGTTGGGCAACATCGGCACGAAGTTGGCGCTATCGACTGCAGGCAGTGCGATGAACGTGAACACGGTCAGCGCGATGATCTTGATCATCACCAGTACCGAGGTGAACTTGGCACTGGCCGAAGTACCCACGTACAGGATGTAAGTGACCAACGCCGAGATACCGAAGGCCAGCAGGTTGAAACCACCCGCAGCCCGGGTGCCGTCTGCCAGCGTGATGGTATCGGCCGGACCTGCGGTCAGTGCCACCGGCAAGCCATGACCGATGCTGGCCAGAAAGCCGTTGACGTAACCGGACCAGCCCACGGCCACCGCACCGGCAGCCACGGCATATTCGAGGATCAGCGCCCAGCCCACCATCCAGGCGATGACTTCGCCCAGCACGGCATAGGAGTAGGTGTAGGCAGAGCCTGACACCGGCACCATCGAGGCGATCTCAGCGTAGATGAGTGCGGTGAGCAGACAGACGATGCCGGCAATGATGAACGACCACATCATGCCCGGACCGGCCTTGTTAGCTGCCACGGCAGTGAGTACGAAGATGCCGGTGCCAATCACTGCACCGATGCCCAGCATGGTGAGTTGAAAGGCGCCAAGCTGACGCTTGAGGCCTTTTTTCTCGGCCGTCGCAAGGATCAGATCAAGAGGCTTGACTCGCCAGTTCATAGTAACTCCCTGTGGTTTGCGTCCGATTGTAGACAGCAAACCACAGAGATGCCCAGACCATTAGCGAACTAGCTCAATGATGCTGGCCGCGATGAGCCAACAGTTTGCGCAGCCTTAAGTTGATCATCTCTACGGCGACCGAGAACGCCATGGCGGTATAGAGAATGCCTTTGTGCACGTGGATGGCCAGACCTTCAGCCATCAGGGCACCACCGACCAGTACCAGGAAGGCCAGCGCCAGCACCTTGACCGTCGGATGGCGCTCGACAAAATCCGAGATGCTGCCCGACACCAGCATCATGACCAACACCGACACCACGATGGCCGCAACCATCACCGGCACTTGATCGGCATTGGCCAAGCCCACTGCGGTGAAGACCGAGTCGAGCGAGAACACGATATCGATGATGGCGATCTGCACCACGATCACCACGAAGTTGCTGAAGGTGCGGGTCTTGCGCGTATCGGCAGCCCCTTCGAGCAAGTGATGGATTTCGAGCGCGCTCTTGACCACTAGAAACAAGCCGCCGATGAACAGGATGAGGTCGCGCCCCGAGATGCCCCGGCCAGCCAACTCGAACCACGGCTGCGTCAGGCGCATCAGCCATACAATCGAGAACAACAGCGCGATGCGCGTGACCATGGCCAGCGCCAAACCGACAAAACGGGCTTGCGGCCGTCGGTCGGGCGGCAGACGCCCGACCAGAATCGAGATGAAGATGATGTTGTCGATGCCCAACACGATCTCGAGCAGTGACAAGGTCACAAACGCGACCCAGGTACCGGGGTCCATCAACAACTGCATAAGGCTCATGGCAGGCTGTCGACAACCTTACGATCGACCACCGGGAACACATGCTCGGCCTTGAGGCCGCAGTCGAGCGCGATAGACGCCGAGATGTAGATCGACGAATAAGTGCCGGCCAGAATGCCGATCAACAACGCTTCAGAGAAGCCGCGCAATACCGGGCCACCCAGGAATAACAGCGCCACCACCACGATCAGCGTGACCAGCTTGGTCATGATGGTGCGTGACAGGGTCTGGTTGATCGACTGATCGAGCGCCAGGGCTGTAGCCAGACGACGGTTGGCCTCAAAGCGCTCGCGGATGCGATCGAATACGATGATGGTGTCGTTGAGCGAGTAGCCCACCACGGCCAGGATGGCCGCCACCACAGCGAGGTCAAACGGCGTGCCGGTAATCGAGAACACGCCCAGCACCAGGATGGGGTCGTGGATGACGGCGAGAATGGCGCCCAAAGACAAGCGCCAAGTGTGAAAGCGCAGCGAGATATAGCCGAACACCAGCAGCAAGGTGATGGACAGTGCCCAGATGGCGCTGTTGCGTAGTTCATCGCCCACCTGCGGACCGACAACCTCTAGCCGTTGGATGGCTGCGCCCGGGTCAACGCCGCGCAGCACGCCGTCAACCTTGGCACGCACTTCGGCACCGGAGAGCTTGGCATCGGGCGGCAGACGCACGGCGACATCGCGCGATGTACCGAAGTTCTGCACCGAAGGCTCTTTAAAGCCCGCTTGCACCAAGCCTGCGCGAATGGCGTCGATGTTGGCCGTGCCCGGGAACGAGGCCTCGATACTGACGCCGCCGGTGAAGTCGATGGCGAGGTTGAGACCGCGCGTAAAGAACGAACCGAACGACACCAACATGAGCACGACCGACAGCGTGTACCACACCTTGCGTGTGGCCATGAACGGGAAATTGCTGACCTTGCTGAAAAATTCCATGGCTGTGTGCTCCTAGATCAGCAGGCGGGTGGGCCGGTTGCGGCCACCGTAAATGAGCGTGATCAGGGCGCGACTGCCCATGACCGAGGTGAACATCGAGGTGGCGATGCCCAGCGTCAGCACCACGGCAAAGCCGCGGATGGCGCCGGTACCAAACACCCACAACACCAGGCCGGCGATGAAGGTGGTGACGTTGGAGTCGGCAATAGCCGAAAACGCCTTATCGAAGCCGGCCCGGATGGCCGCCTGCGGCGAGACGCCATTACGCAGCTCTTCGCGGATGCGCTCATAAATAAGCACGTTGGCGTCCACCGCCATACCCACGGTGAGCAGGATGCCGGCGATGCCGGGCAGCGACAGCGCTGCCCGCATCATCGACAACAGCGCAGTGAGCAGCACCACGTTGGCCACCAGCACCAGCGACGCGACCACACCGAAGGCCTTGTAGTAGACGATCATGAACACGAACACACCGGCCATGCCGATCAGCAGTGCCGTGACGCCCATCTCGATGCTGGCCTGACCTAAGCTTGGGCCGATGGCGCGCTCTTCAACGATGAACAGCGGCGCGGCCAACTGACCCGAGCGCATCAACAACGCCAGTTCACGCGCCTCGGTCTGTGTCAGACCGGTGATCTGAAACTGATTGCCGAACACACCGCGGATGGTGGCCTGGCTGATGACCTGCTGCGTGGTGGTGTCGCGATCGACCTTCTGACCATCGACTTCGGTGGTCTCACGCTTCTTTTCGATGAACACCACAGCCATGGGCTTGCCGACGTTGGCGCGGGTGGTCTGCAGCATCTGCTCGCCGGCGCGCGCATCGAGGCGCACCGACACCGCAGGGCCATCCTGCGAGGCGGCTGAGGTGGCATCGACCAACTGGTCGCCCGTGGCGATGACTTCCCGCTTGAGCAAGGTAGGCCGGCCGCTACGGTCGTAATAGAGCTTGGAGCCCAGCGGTGCACGGCCGCGCTGCACGGCCTCGGGGACGCTGTTCTGCGTGTCTGTCAGGCGGAATTCGAGGGTGGCAACCTTGCCCAGAATGTCTTTAACTTCGGCCGAGTTCTGCACGCCCGGCAACTGCACGGCGACGCGGTCGACACCCTGACGCTGCACGATGGGCTCGGAGACGCCCAGCTCATTGACGCGGTTACGCAGCGTGATGATGTTCTGCTGGATGGCGTCGTCCTGACGCTGCCGCACTTGCGCCGTCGACAACGAGCCTTCGACATAGCGGAAGTCGCCGCTACCGCCGATCTCGTAATTGAGGTCAGCGACGATCTTGCGCAGCGCATCACGCGTAGCCGGCGCATCCGCCGTGGCCGGCAAGGTGATACGCAGTCCGTTGACCACACCGCCCTGCGTGGAAATAGCCGTCACGTCATTGAACGGCAGCTGCTGCGCCGCCAGACCGCGGCGGAAATCCTGCTCGTAACTGTCCAGCAACTGGCCTACAGCACCGTTGACATCGACCTGATAGAGCAGATGCAGACCACCACGCAGGTCCAGGCCTAGCGGCATAGGACGCAGGCCCAAGGAACGGAAAAACTCCGGGGCCCGTGAGGCACGTGTCAGCGCTGACACGTAGGTCGAGGCCAAGCCTTCGTTGACGGCGTCGCGTGCCTGCAACTGCTGCGCGACACTGCCGAAGCGCACCATCAAACGGCCGTCATCGACATAAGAGCGAATGAACACCACCTGATGTTTTGTCAGGAAGTCCTCGACGGCCAAGCGGGCGGTGTCATCGATGGCAGCGCGGTCTTTGCGTGCCACCTGCAAGGCCTGATCTTCACCAAAGAAGTTGGGCGCAGCGAACAGCAAGGCCACTAACAGGACAGTGGCGACCAGCAGATATTTCCAGCGTGGGTAGTCGAGCATGCAAGCCTCAGAAGCTCTTGTAGGTACCCTTGGGTACCAGTGAAGTCACCTGCGCGCGCTGCACCTTGATGTGCACGCCGTCAGCGATTTCGACGGTGATGAAGGCATCGCTGAGCTCGGTGATGCGACCGATGATGCCGCCGCCCGTGGCGACTTCATCACCCGGGGCAAGCTTGGCCAACATGGCCTTGTGCTCGTTGGCGCGCTTCTGCTGCGGACGGATCAGCAGGAAATAAAACACCACGACGAATACGACCAGAATCAGCATCTGGCCGGTCACGCCGCCGGTGGGGCCGCCCGCAACCTGGGCCTGAGCATCGGAAATCAGTAGAGACATGTGTCGAGCCTCCGATAAATCGCCCGCGGCAAAGCGGGCTTGGCAAAAGGACGGCGATTATGCCACAGGGTCGGGGCCGGACCGGCGCTGTGCAAGCGTCCGGGCCGCAAAGGCGGCAAATTCGCCCGCATCGAGCGCCGCGCGCATCTGCCGCATCAGGTCCAGATAGAAATACAGGTTGTGGATGGTATTGAGCCGGGCGCCCAGTATTTCGTTGCAGCGGTCGAGGTGACGCAGGTAGGCGCGGGAGTAGTTGCGGCAGGTGTAACAGCCGCACTGCGGATCTATGGGCCCGGTGTCGCTGGCGTGGGCGGCATTGCGGATGTTGAGCACGCCGGTGGCGGTAAACAAATGCCCGTTGCGGGCGTGCCGGGTCGGCATCACGCAGTCGAACATGTCGATGCCGCGCGCCACCGCGGCGATCAGGTCCTCGGGCCGGCCCACGCCCATCAGATAGCGTGGTTTATCGGCCGGAATGTGCGGTTCTACCGCCTCGATGACCGACAGGCGCACTTCTTCGGGCTCACCCACGGCCAGCCCGCCTATGGCGTAACCCGGGAAGCCGATCTGCAGCAGCGCTTCGAGCGAAGCCTGGCGCAGCTGCGGGTACATGCCGCCCTGAATGATGCCGAACAGGTTGCCGCGCGGCGGCGCCGGATCGTCGCGGTAGTAATGGCGGTGACCGCGCGCCGCCCAGCGCATCGAGCGTTCCATGGACTCGCGCGCCTGCGCCTCGGTGGCCGGCCACGGCGTGCAGTCATCAAAGGCCATGGCGATGTCCGAGCCCAGCGAGCGCTGCACATCCATCGAGTCTTCAGGCGTCAGCCGCACCGGACTGCCATCGATGGGTGACCGGAACTTCACGCCCTCTTCGGTGATCTTGCGCAGCTCGGCCAGGCTAAACACCTGAAAGCCGCCGGAGTCGGTCAGGATGGGCTTATTCCAGTGCATGAAGCCATGCAAGCCGCCATGCGCGTCGATGATGGCCGTGCCCGGTCGCAGCATCAGGTGGAAGGTATTGCCGAGGATGATCTGTGCGCCGATGCCCTCGAGTTCTTCGGGGGTCATGGCTTTGACCGTGCCATAGGTGCCCACCGGCATGAAGGCCGGCGTCTCGATGCTGCCGCGCGCCAGCGTCAGCCGGCCGCGACGGGCCAGGCCCTCACGGCGCAGCAGTTCGTAATGGATCATGTCAGCCGCCCCGCGCAGGGTAAAAACAAAGGACGGCGATGGTAGGCAAGCCGCAGGCGCACCGCAACGAGTGCGCCCGCGGATGTTGCTCAGGGCTTGTTGGGCGCCAGGATGACGCCGATCTCGCCTTTATCGTTAACCGGGTTGCGCTGGTTCTCGAGGCAGACGTACTCGATCAGCTCGGCACCGGGCTTGGCACGGTGATAGGCCTTGGTGACGGTCCAAGGCTTGGTAAAGGCCTTGGGGTCGGTGAGCGTGATCTCGTCTTTCAGGGTGTTGTCGTCCGCCAGCCAGATGCGCTCGCGCGCACGGATGGCATCGGAATGCGGTAAGCCTGAGGACTCGAGGTTGGTGTCGCCACGCATGCCGTTGGTGTCGGCCACCAGTACATCGCCCTCCCAATGTCCCACCGAATAACCGTTGTAGGTGATGTCCACTTCGTCGTCGGGCGGCAGCGGCCGGCCATCGGTGTAGATGCGCCGCGTCTGGCCGTTCCACTCGGCAAAGATGTTGACCTGCAGCTCGTTCATCAGCACTTCCATGGGATAGGTCATGGTCATGATGCGCGGCATGCCCTGCGGCAGGCAGGCGGCCGTCGGATCGCCGGTGGGCTTGCCCATGGCCGCATTGGCCTGATGCCGGTCAAAGATCTTCTGGTACTCGGGCGTCAGCGGGGCGTTCTGGCCTTTGCCGGGCGGGATGCCCTGCTGCCAGCCGATGCCGCCGCGGTTTTCCCACAGCCCGTTGAAGTCGCGGCGCGACTTGGGCACGTAGGCCTTGGGCACAAAGCCCTCGACCTTGCGCGCGGCCGCAGGCGCAGCTGTTGCGGCGATGGCGTTTTGTGACCAGCCTGTTGCCGGTGCCACAAGCATGGCCAGCGCCAGCGCGCCGGCCACACCCTGTATTGAATTGACGATACGCATGGATATCCCCCCCCTGCTTAATGGCGATAAGACAGTGTGACGCCGACTTCGCGCGGACGCACGGCTGTCTCGGTAACGATAGTCGATGGCGAGGTGTTTCCGACACCCAGCACCGTCGATTCATCGGTGAGGTTGCTGGCATACACCGATGCCGCTGATGTTCTGCCACACGCCATCAAAATCGGGCAGCTTCGCGGCCTGGGTCGGCAGTGCCAAGACCGTTGCGGCCAGCCAAAGGGCGAGAAAACGCCGGTGCAGCATGCAACTCCCCCTGATATCAAAAACTTCAGTTTCGAACCGCAGCGTTCAGGATGACCCACTGCTTCGAGCAGTGTCAATCGGGGGTTCTAGCGGACTCGCCGGGCCACACCAGCATGGCGTCCCCATAGCTGAAAAACCGGTAGCGCTGCTGTATGGCATGCGCGTAGGCCGCCAACACCTGCTCGCGGCCTGCAAACGCCGACACCAGCATCAGCAGCGTGGACTCGGGCAGGTGGAAGTTGGTGATCAGTGCGTCGACCACGCGAAACACAAAGCCCGGCGTGATGAACAAACGCGTGTCCCCACTGCCGGCACACA
>CAIVTJ010000134.1 GCA_903908825.1 uncultured Pseudomonadota bacterium
CTGCAACGCGACTGGCATAGACCTGCACTACCTGGAATGGCCCGGGCCGCCCGGCGCACCGGCCGTGCTGCTGTTGCATGGCTTTCTGGCCCATGCGCACTGGTGGGACTTCATCGCGCCCTGGCTGGCCGAGGACTACCGCGTCATCGCCCCGGATTTCGGTGGCATGGGCGACAGCGGTCATCGCGATGACTACAGCCTGCAGTTGTGCATAGACGAAGTGGCTGCGGTCATCGCCCACGCCGGCATCACCGGCTGCGCGGCCGTCGGCCACAGCTTCGGCGGCCGCACGCTGCTGCACGCCTGCCAGCAGCATCCGGCCGCGATCAGCCGCGCCATCGTCGTCGATTCGCGGCTGACATCGCCGGCCGACCCCATGCGCGGCTTCAAAGAGATGTGGCGGCCCAAGCGCCGCTACGCCGATCAACAGACCATGGTCGATCGCTTCGTGTTGATGCCCGAAGAACCCGCGCCGGCGGCTGCGCTGGCGCACATGGCCCGCGCCGGCTCGCGCCAGGACGGCGACGCGTGGGTGTGGAAGTTTGATGACCGCATTTTGCTCATGAGCCAGCACAGCGATGAAGACCCGCGCGACGAGCTGCAGGAGCTGGCGCAGCTGCCCATGCCCATCGACCTCATCCGCGGGGAATTAAGCCGCGTGGCCACCGCCGAACGCTGCGCGCGTCTGGCCCGGATGCTGGTGAATGCGCGTGCGCCCATCGTGCTGCCGTGCAGTTATCACCACCTGCCGGTCAGTCAGCCGCTGGCACTGCTGGCCACGCTGCGTACGCTGCTGGCCAATCCGCGCTAGAGTCAGCGGCATTACAACAAACGCCTTGCGGAGCGTTGCCATGAGCCAGACACCAGCGCCTTTCCATTCCTACATCCCGTCTGCCACGCGCCTGCCCGAGATGACGCTGCGCGCGCTGATCGTGGGCACGCTGCTGGGTGTGGTGTTCGGCGCCTCGTCGCTGTACCTGGTGCTCAAAGTGGGCCTGACCGTCAGCGCGTCCATACCGGTGGCGGTGATCTCGATCACGCTGTTCCGGCTGCTGTCCAAACTGGGCGTGCGCGATGCCAGCATCCTCGAGAACAACATCGTGCAGACCGCAGGCTCTGCCGGTGAGTCCATTGCGTTCGGTGTCGGCGTCACCATGCCGGCCATACTCATTCTGGGCTTTGACCTGGAACTGACGCGGGTGTTGCTGGTGGCCACGCTGGGTGGCTTGCTGGGCATCCTGATGATGATCCCGCTGCGCCGCGCACTCATCGTCAACCAGCACGGCATCTTGAAATATCCGGAAGGCACGGCCTGCGCTGAAGTGCTCAAAGCCGGCGCCTCTGATGAATCGCGCGCCGCGGCCGACCCGCGCGCCAGCGATGGCGATACGCAAGGCATCAGCGCACGCACCATCTTTACCGGCTTTGCCATCGGCCTGTTGTACAAGACGCTCAACGTGGCCTTTAAGGGTTGGCGCGATGCGCCCGAGCACGTGTTCGGTGCGCCGCTGAAAGGCGGCTCTATCTCAGCCGAGATTTCACCCGAGCTGCTGGGTGTGGGTTACATCATCGGGCCGCGCATCGCCGGCATGATGTTCGCCGGCGGCGTCATGTCGTACCTGATGTTGATCCCGATGGTGATGTTCTTCGGCGCCAAACTGCCGGGCGTGTTGGCTCCGGGCGTACACCCGATCTCGGCCATGTCACCCGGTGAAGTGCGCAGCGCTTATATCCTGTACATCGGTGCCGGCGCCGTGGCCGCCGGCGGCATCATCAGCCTGCTGCGCGCGCTGCCCCTGATCATCGCCAGCATCCGCGCCGGCATCAACGATTTTGCGGCCGCCCGCCAAGGCGCCGCCGACAGCGGCCGCACCAGTCGCGACCTGCCGATCAAGTTCGTCGGCATCGGCATCATCGGCCTGCTGACGGTCATCCTGCTGTCGCCCTCGCTGCACATGAACGTGCTGGGCGCACTGCTCATCCTGCTGTTCGGTGCGCTGTTCGTGACCGTGTCATCGCGCCTCACCGGCGAGATCGGTTCAACCTCCAACCCGATCTCGGGCATGACCATCGCCACGCTGATGCTCACCTGCCTGGTATTTCTGCTGGTCGGTTGGACCGGCAGCGCGTGGTATGTCACCGCCCTGTCGGTGGGCGGCATCGTGTGCATCGCCTGCTCTAACGGCGGCACCATCTCGCAAGACCTTAAAACCGGTTACCTGGTCGGTGCCACGCCGCGTTTGCAGCAGGTGTCGATCCTGATCGGTGCGTTTGCCTCGGCGCTGTGCATGGGCCCCATCCTGCTCAAGCTCAACCAGACCGCCACGGTCTATGTGCCGGTTGCCCAGGTCGCGCCGCAGGGCCTGACCGTGCCGCTGACGCAATACGATACGCAGCGCGAATCGCTGCAGGGCCCGCAGGCCGATGACGACCACGCCAGCTATCGCGTCTGGCATAAGACCGACACCACCGGCGCGCCGGCCGGCAAATATCTGGTGAATGACGCCGGCCAGGCTGTGTGGCTGGTCGATCCGGGTATCAACGGCGCGCACGACACGCGCCCCGATGGCTCGCAGGTGCGCAAGTTCGATGCGCCCAAGGCCACGCTGGTGTCTTACATCATCAAGGGCATCCTCGACCGGCAACTGCCGTGGGAACTGGTGATCTTCGGCGCGATGATCTCGCTGCTGATGGAACTGGCCGGCGTGCCGTCGCTGGCTTTTGCCGTAGGTGTTTATCTGCCCATCTCGACGTCAGCGCCCTTGTTCATCGGTGGTGCGGTGCGCTGGCTGGTCGACCGCCGCGCCCGTGCGCTGCCGCAGAACCGCGAAGCCACCGAAGCGCAGATCACCGCGCAATCTGATCGCGGGCCGGGCGTGCTGCTGGCCTCGGGTTACATCGCAGGTGGCGCCATTGCCGGCATCGTCATTGCCTTCTTAGCAGGCGTGATGGGGCACTTCGACAACACGCTGCAGCACTGGGCCACAGCGCATAACCCGTTCTTTGCCGGGCCCGATGCCGATTGGCTGGCCTTGCTGCCGTTTGCAACGCTGGTGGTGTTGTTGTGGCTGGTGGGGCGCGGCAGCGTCATGGCGAACAAGCCGCCGCAGGCCTAGCGCGGCTTAGCCGGCCAGACGGGCCCAGTCCACCAGCGGTGTGCCGACATAGGTCAGCACGGCGCTGGCAAACACCACGCACACCATCGAGATCTGGGCCGCGTCGCGCTGCGGCAGACCCGGTGTGCGTTCGACGGTGTCATAGGTGCGGTGACCACACAGGCTGCGGCTGCGCTGCGCGAGCAAACGCGGCAATTCGATGTTGACCTGTGTCTCTTCCAAGGGATCCGGGGACTCGACGATTGACTTCACTGACGGGCTGCTCATCGGGCTTGCGATGGCGGCATTCTGCGCAAGCCGTACCAGCCGGTACGGACGCCCGTCACATAACCGTCATGCTTGCAGTGTGACCGGATCACCAACGCGCAGCGTTGCCCCGACAGCACCCGGCATCAGCACTGCATTACGTCCAAAAGTCACGCCGCGCAGCCCAGCGTCGTACTTATAGGTCTTGAGCGTGCGCAGCGGTTCATCGCCATCGGGCAAGCCCGTGGTTTGGTCGATGGTGGTCATGATGCAGCGCGTGCACGGCTTACCCAGGCGCAACACAACGCCGCCGCCCAGTTGCAACTGCGCGGACTGATCTTCGGCATAAGCCGGCACGCCGTCTAAAACAAGGTTGGCCCGGAAGCGATCCAGCGGCAGATCGCGACCGACACGCGCCGACAAGTCCAGACGCGAGGCTTCGGATAACACCAGCAGCGGATAGCCATCGCTGAACAAATTGGGCGCGGCCAGACCGCCGGTCCAATCCCGGTTGCTGAGACGACGATGACGCGCATCAAAGCGCACCAGCCTTGCAGGCTGTTGCAACCAATCACTGAAAAAAGCAGCCGCTGCGGCGCCGGCGTCAAAGGCCGGCACGCGTGAGCGCCACACGCCGACCGTGGACAGTTCACCCTCGTGAGCCAAGGGCACAGCGACCTGTGCGCCATCGGGCGTGCTCAGTTGTAAGTGAGTACCGGTCAGTGCAGTGCTGACCAAGGCCAGACGCGGCGTCTGCCGCTGGGTGATGAACTGCCCCGCAGGATCGACCACCATCCACTCGCGGTCATGCAGCAGGCCGGTGGCCCCCAGCTGCGCCCCGGTCAGCGCGATGCCGGCGCAGGACTTGACCGGATAGACATACAGACTGTGCAGCCGCGGCGCGCGGCTCACCGGGCAGCCTTAACGGTCTTGCTTACAGGCTGTGCGCCGGCCTCCAAGGACTGCACGCAGCGGTCCAGATAGCCGCGCAGGCCGCTGACTTCGTCGCCGGACAAGCCGGACAGCATCTGCGTCATGACCGGCGAACCGGCGGCACGGGCGCCTTGCAAGCGTTCCAGGCCAGCGGGCAACACATACCAGCGGTCGGCGCGGCGGTTACCGGGGTCGCGGCGGCGCTCGATGCTGCCGTCCTCTTCGAGGCGCCGCAGCAACACCGCCATGGACTGCGCGGTGATCATCAAGCGCCGGGCCAGCTGCGCGCCGGCGATGCCCGGCTCTTCGGCGATGCCGGACAGCGTCACCATATTGGCAAAACTGAGTGTGGCGCCCTCGCGCAGGCGCTGCTCGAGCTCATGCCGGAACAGATGCATGAGCCGTTTGAGCAGATAGCCGATCTCTTCTTCAGGCGCGCGCGACATAGGTGCGAATCTTTATTTTTCTGGCTTGCGAACCATCAGTTTACTGATAATGTATCAGCAATCCGATATTCACAACCGGCAGTGCGTCCATGCTCCCGACTATTCCTCGACCCGTTCCCCGTGTTTTGGTTCCGCGACTGCTGGGAGCAGCACTGCTGAGCCTGTTGGTGCTGTC
>CAIVTJ010000135.1 GCA_903908825.1 uncultured Pseudomonadota bacterium
CTTTGACGATCTCTTCGATCCACCAGCCGCCTTCATCATGCAGGCGGATATGCACAACATGCGTGTCGCCGAACAGGTTGTGCAGGTCACCCAGCGTTTCTTGGTAGGCGCCGACCAGAAACACCGCCAGAAAATAATCTTCACCGTCGCGCAGCGGGTGCAACTCTAACGTGCGCTTGACGTCACGTTGGCTGACGAAGTGATCGATCTTGCCGTCGCTGTCACAGGTTATGTCAGCCAGCACCGCGCGGCGGGTGGGTGCCTCGTTGAGCCGGTGGATGGGCATGATCGGAAACAACTGGTCTATGGCCCAACTGTCCGGCAGCGACTGGAACAGCGAGAAGTTGCAGAAGTAGGTGTCTGACAGCGTCTCTTCCAGATCTTCCAGCTCTTCAGGTACTTCATCGAGCCGGCGGGCCGCATCCCGTACTTTGGTACACGTGGCCCAGTACAAACGCTCAGCCAGCCCGCGGAACTCTAAAGACAACAGGCCCAGCTTGAACATCTGCAGCACTTGTTCACGGGCAGTCACCGCATCGTGATAGCACTCGACCAGGCGACGCGGGTTGACAGAGCGCCAGGCGTCAAACAGATCTTTGACCGGCTGCGGCAGTAGGTCGGTGCCTTTGTAGTTGTCGGTCTCTTTGCCCGTGACTTCAAAGCCATCAAGGGCAGAGCTGCCCAGCGTGTCGAAAATAAGCACACTGTGATGCGCCGCGATGGCGCGCCCCGACTCGCTGATGATCATCGGTTGCGGGACCTGACGCGCGCTGCACACACTGGCGATGCGATACACCACATCGTTGGCATATTCGTTCAGCGTGTAGTTCATCGATGACGGGAAGTTAGTGCCGCTGCCGTCGTAATCGACACCCAGGCCGCCACCCACGTCTATGTATTCGAGGCCCGCACCCAGCAATTTGAGTTCGGCGTACACATGCGCCAGTTCGCTGATGGCATCTTTGACGCGGCGGATATCTTGCAGCTGACTGCCCGGGTGGCAGTGCACCAGCTGCAGGCAGTCGAGCATGTTGCGTTCGCGCAGAACGTTGACCAGCTCGAGTATCTCGGTGATGAACAAGCCGAACTTGCTGCGCTCGCCCGCCGAATCACGCCAACGGCCCGATCCCTCGCTGGCCAGCTTGACGCGCACACCGATACGCGGCCGCACCCCGTAATGCTCGGCATGGCGCAGGATCAGCGCTAACTCCGAGAAGTTTTCGACTACCGGAATGATGGTGCGACCCAGCTTGGTCGCCAGAATCACCGCTTCGATATAGCTGGAATCTTTAAAGCCGTTGCAGATGATCAACCGGTCCGGCGAGGCTTCGCTCATGGCCATGACGGCCAGCAGTTCCGGCTTGGAGCCGACCTCGAGGCCAAAGCCAAACTCTGCGCCATAGCGGAACACTTCTTCCACTACCAGGCGCTGCTGGTTCACCTTGATGGGGAACACCGCGGCATAGCGGTTGCGATAGTCGTTTTCGGCAATGGCTTGAGCAAACGCATCGTGCAAGTGGCGCAAGCGGTGCGCCAGAATGCCGGAAAAGCGCACCACGACCGGTGTGCGCAGGTCGCGTTCAGACAAACCCTGCACGACCTCGTGCAGATCTATTTCACTGCCCGGCTCCGCATTGGGACGCACCACCACGTGACCGGCGTCGTTGATCGCGAAGTAGCCTTTGCTCCACGCGGCGACGTTGTACAGATCGGCTGAATCTTCCACCGACCAACTCACGCCGGCCGCTGGTTTGCGCACTACTTTGTCTGCTGTCACGTGGTTGTCCGCCAAGAGGTTGGCGCCGACGGCGCTGCAAGGCCGCGCACAGTAACAAACACGCGTTACAAATGCTTACGCCGCGCCGGTCGCCACAGGCCGGGCCGGATCGCGTATCCAGTGACTCCACGATCCCGGATACAGCTGTCCGCCACCCAATCCGGCCAGTTCCAGCGCCAGCAGGTTGTGGCAGGCCGAGACACCCGAGCCGCACATGGCGATCAGTTGCTGCGGCGTGCGTGGGCCCAGCACCTGCAGCCAGCGCTCGCGCAAGGCGGCAGGCTCGGCAAACCGGCCGCCGGCCCCGAGGTTGGCGGTGAACGGCTGATTGACGGCACCGGGCACGTGACCTGCGATGGGGTCTATGGTTTCGTTTTGCCCGGCAAAACGGTCGGCGCCCCGCGCATCGACCAGCACCCGGGTGGGGTCCTGCGCGGCTGCGGCGACGGTGGTCACATCCACATGGCCCGCGAACTCGCGTAACGGCAGGGAGGTCGCCGGGCGCACGGCAGGCAGCTCTTGCGTGACAGGCAACCCGGCCGCCACCCAAGCTGCCCAGCCACCGTTGAGCACCTTTGCCTGAGGTCCGCCACAGGCGCGCAGCAGCCACCACAGCCGCGCCGCGTAAGGCCCCGGCCCCTGATCATAGGCGACGATGCGCGTCTGTTCGTTCACGCCCCAGCCGGACAGCAGCGCCGCAAATTGCGCTGCTTGCGGCAACGGATGCCTACCGCTATCGGCACTGACCGGCGCAGACAGGTCGGTGCCCAAGCTGGCAAATACGGCGCCGGGCAGGTGCCCTGCCTCGTATTGGCGCTGTCCCCACTGGTGATCGAGCAGATCGGATCTGCAATCCACCAGTAAAGTGTGCGGGTCTTGAAGCAGGGCCGCCAAGGCCGTGCAATCGATCAGTGGCGATGTGCTCATGGGGGGTTCATCCTCGCTAGTCGCAGCAGATTATCAATCATCGCTACAATCCTCGTCGTTCAGCGCCTGGAGCACCATGAGTATTGATGTGTACTGGGCCAGCGGCAGCCCCTATTCATGGCGGGTGCTGCTGGCTCTTGAAGTCAAAGGGCTGCCTTATGTCAGCCATCGCCTGCAGCTGCAGCTGCAAGAGCACAAGTCGCCGGCCATGCTGGCGATGAACCCCCGTGGCCGCGTACCGGTGCTGCGCGACGGCGATTACGTGGTGTTCGAGTCGCTGGCGGTGCTCTATTACCTCGATCTGCAATACCCGCAGACGCCGCTGTTCGGGCGCAACGCCCAAGAGGCGGCGGTGATCATGCGGGTCATCAATGAGTTTCAGGCTTACACCGAATCGGCGCTCATGGGCCTGGTTGAGTCGCTTTTGCAGGGTCGCCCGCCACGCTTCAGCGGTGAGATGGCCGAGGCCATGCACTGCGTGGCCAGCGAAGCGCGCACCATCGAAGGGCGCTTATCTAAGGGCGATTGGATCGTCGGCGACAACGTGTCGGCGGCCGATCTGGCTATTTATCCGTTCATCCGCCTCGTCATGCATTGTCTGCGCCGCCCGGGCGCCGAAGAACTCTCTGCACGTTTGTTGCCCGCGCAGGTGCATTATCCGGCCTTGGCCAATTGGTTGCTCAGGGTTGAGGCGCTGCCTGGTTTCAGCAACACTTGGCCCCCCGACTGGCCAGCCTTGCCCTAGTCGACCCACAAGCACTCCCGGAGTTCCTAAAGAAAAATCATGACCTACCCCGTTTACGCAGCGTTTCCCGGCCGCATCCTCATCGTCGGCTTCGGCAGCATTGGTCAGGGCGTCTTGCCCCTCATCCTGCGCCACATTGGCATTACCCCCGATCGCATCACCATCGTGACCGCCGAGCAGGCCGGTCAACAGGAAGCTGTCGACTTGGGCGTAAGCTTTATTTGCGAACCGCTGGTCCGTGACAACTACCGTCGTGTTATCGAGCCGCTGCTGGGCGCGGGCGATTTTCTTTTGAACCTGTCGGTCGATGTGTCCAGTGTCGCGCTCATTCAGCTGTGCTGGGAGCGCGGCGCGCTGTACCTCGATACGTGCATGGAGCCTTGGGCCGGCGGCTATACCGACACCTCAGTGCCTGCGGGCGAACGCACCAACTATGCGATGCGTGCCGAAGCGCTGCGCTTGCGCGAAGGTAACGAGCACGCGCCGACGGCCGTCATGACCCATGGGGCCAACCCCGGCATGGTGTCGCATCTGGTCAAGCAGGCCATGCTCAACCTGGCTGCCGATGCGCAGATGGACATCGTCGAACCGGTCACGCGGCAACAGTGGGCGCAGCTGGCTTGCGATCTGGGCGTACAGGTCATCCATGTCGCTGAGCGCGACACGCAAGTACCCAGCCAGCCCAAACGCACCAATGAGTTCGTCAACACCTGGTCGGTCGATGGCTTTGTGTCCGAGGGCGCACAGCCTGCCGAACTGGGTTGGGGCTCGCACGAAAAAGGCTTGCCTGCTGATGGCCGCCGTCATCCGCAAGCCGATGCGGCAGCCATCTATCTGATGCAGCCTGGTGCCGCCACGCGCGTGCGCACCTGGGCGCCGCTGGCTGGCTGTTTTCACGGTTTTTTGATCACCCATGCCGAAGCCATTTCGATCACTGACTACTACACCCTGCGCGAGGGTGATGCCGTCGTCTATCGCCCGACCTGTCACTACGCTTATCACCCCAGTGATTCAGCAGTGGTGTCGGTACACGAGTTTGCCGGTCGCAACTGGCGGGTACAGGACTCCAAGCGCATCCTGATGGACGAGATCGTCTCGGGCATCGATGAGCTGGGCGTGTTGCTGGGGCGCAAAGATGCGCCGGCTTACTGGTATGGCTCGCAGCTGTCTATCGACGAGGCGCGCCGTCTGGCGCCCTATAACAACGCCACCAGCTTGCAAGTCACTTCGTCGGTGTTGTCGGGCATGATCTGGGCCATCGAAAACCCGCGTTGCGGTCTGGTTGAGCCGGACGAAATGGACTTCCGCCGCAACATGGAAATCTGCCGTCCGTATCTGGGCGAGGTGGTCGGGGCCTATACCGACTGGACGCCCCTGACCGATCGACAGAGCCTGTTTGCCGAGGACATCGACACCAGCGATGCCTGGCAATTCCGCAACGTACGGGTCTAGTCTGACAGTGGCGGTCGGCTGCCATAGCTGATCGCCACGATCACATACTCGCGCGTGCCGGCCGGTGTCTCGATGCGCACTGTGGCATCGAGCGCCTTGCCCAGCAGCGCCCGCGCCAGCGGCGCATCCATGCTGATGAACCCCGGTTCACGGTCAAACTCATCGGGCCCCACGATGCGATGGCAGTGCAACCGGCCCTGCTCGTCTTCGAGCGTGACCCACCCGCCAAAGAACACCCGCCGCGGGTCGCTGGGCGGCTGATCAACAATCGTCATGCCATCCAGGCGGCGCCGCAGGTGGCGCACCCGCGAGTCGATTTCGCGCAGGCGTTTTTTTCCGTAGGTGTAGTCGGCGTTTTCCGAGCGGTCACCCTGGGCCGCAGCGGCCGAAACGGCCTGCGTCACGCGCGGTCGTTCCACCCGCCACAGCTCGTCTAACTCGGCCTGCATCAGTTGCGCGCCTTCGGGCGTTATGTAGCGCGAGCCAGGCGCTTGCGGTGGTCTATAGCGGCTCATGGCGCCAGATTTCCTCTGTAACTGTGCTGCAACTCACATCCCTGCGGGCGCTGCGTCGCTAGGCTCAACGCAAACAACAGTGACCGTTATGAGCAGCAAGTATTACACCCACTTCGTCGCCGATGCCCCCGAAGCGCTCCATTGCGGCGAGTACACCGGCGTCGTTGAAATGCCGCTGCCGCTGCGCCAAGCCGGTGAAATCAACCAATTGAGCGCGGTGCTGGCCGAAAACTTCGACCTGCGCCGTGAGGACATCAGGATACTGCACTGGGCGCTGCTGCACTGACCGGAAGTGTAATTCCCCGACAGGTGCGTCTCGTGCCATGATCGGCCCGCGCCGGGCGAACGTCGTCCGGCTCTGAAGCGAGGCGATCACTATGCGCAGTCTGAAAGTGCTCTTGATGAGTGTGGCGGTGTTGTTGTCCGGTTGCGGCTATAACTCGCTGCAGCAGCAGGACGAAACCGTTAAGGCCGCTTGGGCCGAAGTGCTCAACCAATATCAGCGCCGCTCCGACCTGATCCCCAATCTCGTGGCCACCGTCAAAGGTTTCGCTGCGCAGGAAGAAAAAGTGCTGCTCGGTGTGACCGAAGCGCGCGCCAAGACCGGCTCTATCCAGCTGACGCCCGAGCTCATCAACAACGAGCAGGCCTTCAAAAAGTTCCAGGCGGCTCAGGGCGAACTGACCCAGGCGCTAAAGAGCCTGTTCGCGGTGACCGAGAACTATCCGCAGCTGAAGTCCGATGCGAACTTCCGTGAACTGCAGTCGCAGATCGAGGGCACAGAAAACCGGATCACTGTGGCGCGCAACCGTTACATCGACAGCGTGCGCGCCTACAACATCACCGTGCGTTCGTTCCCGACCAACCTCACGGCGATGTTATTCAAGAATGAAGTGAAGCCCAGCTTTACGGTTGAAAACGAGGCGGCGGTATCGAAGGCACCGACCATCGATTTCAATGCGCCTGCTGCGCAGCCGGCGCGCTGATATCCGTTACTTGATGCGCCTTGGCACGGGTCTGCTCGGCGCCTGCTTGGCGCTGGGCCTGTGTGTGGCGCAAGCCCAGTCGCAGGGGCTGGTGCCGGTGCCGCCGCTGGAGTCGCGCATCACCGACCAGACCGGCACCCTGACGGCAGCAGAACAGTCCGAGCTCGAACAAAAGCTCGCCGCTTTCGAACAACGTAAGGGTGCGCAGGTCGCCTTGCTCATGGTGCGTAGCACCCAGCCAGAGTCTATCGAGCAGTACTCCATACGCGTGGTCGAGGCTTGGAAACTCGGTCGCGATAAGCCCGATGATGGTGTGCTGCTGCTGGTCGCCAAAGAAGACCGCAAGCTGCGCATCGAAGTCGGCTATGGCTTGGAGGGCGCGCTGACCGATGCCATCGCCAGTCGCATCATCAACGAGACCATCAAACCGCTGTTCCGGCAGAACGATTATTTCGGCGGCATCGGCGCAGGTCTGCAGCAGATTCAGGACGTCATCGACGGCGAGGTACTGCCACCGCCGGATAAACGCTGGGAGCGGCCCGCCGATCAGGTGGGCAAACTACTGCCGCTGTACCTCATGGTGGTGTTCATCGGTGGCAGTGTGCTGCGCGCCATCTTGGGACGGGGCTTGGGTTCGGTGGCCACAGGTGTCGGAGCAGGCCTGCTGACCTGGCTGCTGACACAGTTGCTCGGCGCTGCACTGCTGACGGGCTTTATTGGCTTGGCGCTGACGCTGGTCATGGGTGCTGCCGGCGGCATCAGCACAGGTGGCCCGGGTGGCGGCCTCGGTGGCGGCTTGGGTCGTGGCGGCTTCGGTGGCGGTGGTTTCGGTGGTGGCGGTTTTGGCGGCGGCGGTGGCGGCTTTGGTGGTGGCGGCGGTGGTTTCGGTGGCGGTGGTTCGTCAGGAAGCTGGTGATCACTATGCAGCGTCTATTCAAACACCTGTTTTCGCCGGCCTGGCTGATGCACCGGCGCTTTCCTGCTGCTGTGCTGACCGATATCCAGCGGGCCATCACCACGACCGAGCGCGAGCACGGCGGAGAACTGCGGTTTGTCGTTGAACATGCGCTAGAGCCGTGGCAAATCTGGCACGGCCTGACAGCGCGTGAGCGTGCGCTACAAGTGTTCGGGCAACTGCGCGTCTGGGACACGGAAGCCAACAACGGCATCCTGGTTTATGTGTTGCTGGCCGAGCGTGCGGTCGAAATCGTTGCCGATCGCGGTATCGCACGCCGCGTGCCCCAGCCGCAGTGGGACCAACTGTGTGTGCAGCTGCAAGCCTGCTTTGCGCAGCGCCGCTTCCGTGAGGGTGCTTTGCTGGCCGTAGAGGCCTCGGCAACCCTGCTGCGCCAGCACTACCCGGCCGCCGGCGCGCGCAGCAACGAGCTGCCGGACCAGCCGGTCCTGCTGTAGCGGCGCGGCCATGAGTCGCAGCCGTCAGAGCGGACTAATGCTGGCGCTGGCCCTGCTGGCAGCCTGTTCCACGCGGGCGCCTTTGCCTGCGCCGCCTGCCCCGGTACGGTTGGTGGCGCCGCTGCCACCGGTGGCCATGCTGCAATCACCTATCGATACGCATCGTTTCGAAATAGACAGCAACGACGATGTGCTCGGTACGCTGCAACGGGTCATCGCCTCACGCGAAGATACGCTGCCGGACATCGCACGTCGTTTTAATGTGGGCTATGAAGAGATCGTGCGGGTCAATCCCGGCGTAGACCCTTGGCTACCCGGCGAAGGTCGCGAGATCATCGTGCCGACGCGCTTTGTGCTGCCCAATGCCCCGCGTGAAGGCTTGGTCATCAACATCGCCGCTATGCGATTGTTCTACTTTGCGCCTCCGGTCGCCGGCCGCAAGCAAGTGGTCTACACCCACCCCATCGGTATCGGTAAGGTGGGCTGGTCCACGCCGGAAGGCAGCACGCGCATTACCGGCCGGCAAAAGAATCCGGTCTGGATACCGCCCGCGTCGGTCCGTAAAGAACATCTGGCCAACGGTGAACGCCTGCCTGCGGCTGTACCGGCCGGTCCGGACAACCCCTTGGGTCGGTACAAGTTCACGCTGGGTTGGCCGTCCTACCTTATTCACGGCACCAACAAACCTTATGGTGTGGGTTTGCGTTCCAGTCATGGTTGTCTGCGCCTCTATCCCGAGGACATCGAAGCCTTGTACGAGATGATTCCCGTGGGCACTGTAGTGCGTGTGGTCAATCAGCCTTTTGTGCTGGGTTGGCATGAAGGCCGCTTGCAGCTACAGGCCTTTAATGTGCTGGAAGATGACCGGCGCGATTGGCGGGCAGCTAACACCAAGCTGCTGCAAAAAGTGCTGACGCCGCGCATCGAGCAGCAACTCAAGTCGCAGACGCAGACAGTGGATTGGGTGGCCTTGATGCATCAGGCGCAGGCTGCAACAGGCCTGCCGATGCCTGTGGGTCCTGCGGCCTCAGACATCAAGTCCGTCCTCGCCAACGCGCCGAGGGTAATCAACCGCATTCCGGCCGGTGCCAACTGGGATGGTCGCGATGAGATTGCCGCAGCTGCGCAGCAAGACGTGCTGCAAATGGTCTCTGAACGCCAGAAGCCGGTAAAGCGCAGCCCTTGAGCGGGTGATCCGCACTGTGGCTTCGGCTATAGTCGCAAGCTCATGAACACTCAATCTGAATGGCTCGACATTATGTTGAGCGAAATCGCCCGCAAGCAGGAAGAGGCCGCCAGCGCCGCGGCTGAACAGGCTTTGCGTGATGCCGCCAAAGCCGCAGCGCCTGCGGGCGTGCCACAGCGGCAGCCCTGATGCGACAGCCCGCATCAGTCGGGCACAGTCTGGCCGGCGGCGACGAGTCCCAGCCGGGCGCCAGAGCACTGGTTCCGGTGGCTACGGCGGTCACTGCTTTTGTGGGTCGTACGCTCAAAGGACCGGTTAACGAGCCGGTTTGCATCAACAGTCTCGCGCAGTACGCGCAGGTCTTCGGCGGCCAGTGGCAGTCAGCACCGCTGTCTGCGGCCGTCGAACAGTATTTCGAGCACGGTGGCGAGCTGGCGGTCATCGTGCGCGTGGCCAGCGGCGGCCAGGCGCCGACCCTCGATCTGCCGGCCGGCGAGCAAACGCTGGTGCTGGTAGGCATCTGTCCCGGCTCACGCGAGTTCCTGCGGGCCAGCGTCGATTACGACGGCATCGATCCGGCTAACCGCACGCAGTTCAATCTGACCGTGCAGCGTCTACGCACCGCAGGTTCCGCACTGGTCGAGCAACAAGAAGTGTTCCGGCGTTGTTCTATCACGCCTGGCGTGGATCGTGATCTGCGCTCGGTCTTGATGGGCTCGCGCCTGGTGCGCGTGCAAGGCAGGCTCACGGCTGTCAGGCCGCAGCCCACGCGCAGTGCTTCAGAACCGGCTGAGGTGAACTTCATCGATTGCAACTTCGATGGCAACGATGGTCAGCCGCTGAGCGATTACGACATCATCGGCAATCACAGCCTGCGCAGCGGTTTGTTCGCCTTGGATGCCGGCCCCGCATTCAATTTTTTGTGCATACCCGACCTGGCACCGGGGCAGCCGGTGGGTATGGCGACGTTGGTGGTCGCGACCCGTTTCTGCCGCAAGAACCACGCGCTGTTGCTGGTCGATCCGCCGCTGCAATGGGGTGATGCCGAGACTGCGTTGGCGCAGTTGCCCCAGTGGCCGTTCCACAGTGCCGATGCCGTCATGTTCTATCCGCGCGTGCGCCTGGCAGGTCGCCAGGGTCCGTCCACGGAGGTGTTAGGTTCGGCCGCTGTGGTCGCTGGCTTGTTGGCGCGCCACAGCCGTGCAGAGGCGCGTTGGTGGCAGACCGGGGGCATAGCGCTGGCTTTGGCCGATGCCGCAGAGCCGGCAGCGCTTGTGTCTGACTCGCAGCGCAAAGCGCTGGCGCAGGCGGGCATCAACACCCTCAGCCGCCGTAGCGATGCCTTGGCCGCAAACGCACCGTGTACGCTGCTCAGTGCCCAAGGTCAGGAACCGCAAACACTGCTCGCCAAGCGCTTGGAGCTCTGGCTGGCTGCAACCATTGAACGCGGTACACGCTGGGCGCTGAACCGTCGCGGCGATCCGGCAGTGTGGGCGCGGGTGCAGCAGCAAGTGTCCGAACTGCTCGAGCAGTTGCAGGCCACCGGCGCTCTGCCGCAGACCGGCACAGAACTGTTCGTCATCTGTGATCAGCGCCTCAACGAAGCGCGCGTCTATGCCAACCCCACCTTGCGCTTGCTCTATGGCGTGTCCACCCAGGGTACCGGGCAGTACTGCGCCTGGCTGGTCGTGCACGAGGCTGCCGGTAGCAGCACCCGCCGCGTCAGCGTCAGTCGCATGGCCACTTCCGGCCGGCACGTGGCTGCCGAAATCGAAGCGGACTTACTGCGTAACCTGCCGCGCTAAAGGGTGTCGTGATGGCTCAAGCGGTGGTGGTGTTCTCACATGGTAAGGACAGTGGTCCCTGGGGCCACAAAATAAAAGCACTGGCCGCGACAGTGACGGCCATGGGCTATGGCGTCGAATCGGTGGACTACCAAGGCATCGATAGCGTCGAGCAACGGATCGCCAAGCTGGTGGCGTTCTGCGCAACCTTGCCGGCAGCGCCAGTGTTGGTAGGCAGCAGTCTGGGTGGTCTGGTCGCTGTGGGTGCCGCTGCTGCGGTTAAAGCGCGTGGCCTGCTGTTGATGGCGCCAGCGTTCTATCTGCCGGTCTTGCCGGATCTACCACAGACTTTGCCGGCTTGCCCCACAGTCATCGTGCACGGCTGGCGCGATGAGGTCGTGCCATGTGACAACAGCATCCGTTATGCCCGTGTGCAACAGGCAGCCTTGCATCTGGTCGATGATGATCACCGGCTTTATGACTCGCTGCCGCTGGTCGACACGCTGTTGCAGCAGTTGCTGCGCTCGTTGGACGGCGCCTCTGCGCCAGAGATCGACCATGCGCAGCCTTAAAGGTCGCTTGTGGCTGCCGTGGTTGCGGTTCACAACCCGGCCGTCCGATGTCGCCGGGCGTCTGACCGGTAGCGCTGCGCCAGTCTGCTATGTGATCGAGCGGGACAGCCGGGCCGATGCCACGGTGCTGCGTCGCGCGTGCCTGCGCGAAAAGCTGCCGCGTCCCGGCCGGCGTGTGTTGTCTGCTGCGACGGGTAACGTCAACGCTGTGTTGCCCTTGGCGCGCAGCGTCGGCACGTGGCGTCAGCGTTTGGATCGCCGGCCCACGCCGGCACTGCAACAACTCATCGCTCAGGTGCTGGCTGACCCCGCCTTCGATGTGCAGCTGGTGACAGTCGCCATCTATTGGGGCCGGGCGCCGCAAAAACAAAACTCGTGGTTGCGGCTGGTGCTGTCTGAAGATTGGGCCGTGGCCAGCAGCCTGCGGCGCGCGCTGACCTTGCTGTTTAACGGTCGCGATACGCTGGTGCAGTTTGGCAGCGCTCAGTCTTTGCGGGCACTGCTGGCCGGTGAAGCTGCAGGCAAGTTAGCGGCCCGTCGCATTACGCGTCTGTTGCAAGCGCAGTTTGTGCAAGCGCGTGCGGCGCATATCGGCCCCGATCTCTCGCATCGGCGAACCATCATGACGCAAGTGCTGCGTACCCGCGCGGTGCGCAGTGCAGTGGCGCAAGACGTGCGTGAACGCAAAGTGTCCCGCCGTCGCGGCCTGCAGGATGCGCAAGTTCTCTTTGAAGAGATCGCTGCTAATTACTCGCATGCTTTTGTATTGCTGTGCGAGCGCCTGTTCACGCGTTTGTGGACACGCATTTATGACGGTGTGGAGTTTGGTCATGCGCAGACGCTGCGCGATGTGGCCGCAGGCAACGAGATCATTTATGTGCCCTGCCATCGCAGCCACATCGATTACCTGTTGCTCTCTTATGCCATCTATAAGCAGGGCTTTGCCATTCCGCATATCGCTGCCGGCATCAACTTGAACTTGCCGGTGGTCGGCCGGTTGCTGCGCAAGGCCGGTGCATTTTTCATCCGGCGGAGTTTCCGCGGCAACAGCCTCTATACCGTGGTGTTTGTGAAGTATCTGTCGGTGATCATGGCCCGCGGTTATCCCATCGAATATTTCATCGAAGGTGGACGCAGCCGCACCGGCCGCTTGCTGGTTCCCAAGACCGGCATGTTATCGATGACAGTGCGCAGCTTTCTGCGCCAACCGGTGCGCCCGGTGGTGTTCATACCGGTCTATTTCGGCTATGAGCGCATCATGGAAATCGACAGCTATGTCGGTGAGCTGTCAGGCAAGCCCAAGCAGAAAGAGACTTTTCTGGGCCTGTTGCGTTCGCTGCGCAAGCTGCGCGAGCGCTTCGGGCGGGTGCACGTCAACCTGGGTGAGCCGATCCACCTGTCGGCTCTGCTCGACGCGCAAGAGCCCGCTTGGCGGCTGGCCGCTGTCGATGATCAGGGCCGCGCCCCGTGGGTGGGTGCAGTAGTCGACACGGCTGCCCTGCAGATCATGCGCAACATCAATGCTGCCGCAGCGGTAACACCGATCAATCTGCTGGCCTTTGCCTTGCTGGCCTCGCCGCTCAAAGTGCTGCGTGAGGTCGACTTGCAGCGACAGATCGAAGTCTGTCTGCAGTTGCTGCAGGCCTTGCCACTGTCGTCGCGGGTGACCTACACCCATTTGGATGCGGCAGCGATTGTTGCCTATGGCGAGTCCATGCAAGCGGTGGTGCGCAGTGCGTCGGATGTGGCCGGTGATGGCGATGTAGTGCGCCTCGACCCGGCGCAAGCGCCGGTCATGAACTATTACCGCAACAACGTGCTGCACTTGTTCGCGCTGCCCTCGTTGATCGCCTGCTGCTTTGTGGCTAACCCGGTGATGTCTACCGCGGACATCCAGCGACTGGCGTGGCGCATTTATCCGTATATCCGCGGTGAGTTGTTCCTGGACTGGAGCGAAGAACACTTGCCGCAGTGCGTCAGCGATACGTTGGCGGTGTTGGCGCAGTTGGGCTTGCTCGAGCACGACCCGGCAGTTGATCAATGGCGCAGGCCGGCTGCAGCCAGTGCCCCGGCCGTGCAATTGTCGTTGCTGGCGCAGGCCACGCTGTCGATCATCGAGCGCTATTACCTGCCGCTGGCCTTGTTGCTGCAAGCCGGCAGCGGGCAGATCACAGCAGCTGTGCTGCAGCAACGCTGCGAGCAGACGGCCAAGCAGATGGTCACGCTCTACGGGTTTTATGCGCCCGAGTTTTTCGATCGCAGCCTGCACGAGGCTTTTGTCTCGTTGCTGCGGCGGCGCGGCGTGCTGCGCGCAGAGGGCAGCGGGGCGCTACATTTTGATGAGGGCCTGCAGAGCATCGTCGCCGATGCGCAGCTGGTGCTGTCAGAACCGCTGCGTCACAGCATTTTGCAGGTCACGCACAGCCAGACGCAGTCCTAATCGTCGCTGCGTACCTTGCCGCGCAGCGTTTTGACCCGCTGATCGCGCGCCTTGCCTTGCAGCCGGCGTTCTTTAGAGGCCTTGGTGGGCCGCGTTGCGCGGCGCAGCTTGGGCTCGATGCGGGCCTCTTCGACCAGCGCCTGCAAGCGCGCCAGTGCCTCGCGGCGGTTGCCTTCCTGGGTGCGGTGGTTGCGCGCAATGATCAGCAGCTCACCGTCGTCGGTCACACGGCGCCCGGCCAGCACGCGCAAGCGCGCTTTCATGCGATCGTTGAGTACGCTGGTGCCAGCGAGGTTAAAGCGCAGCTGCGCGGCTGTGGCGACCTTGTTGACGTTCTGACCGCCGGGGCCGGCCGAGCGTACAAAGGTGATGCTGATGTCGCTGTCGGGCAGTTGCAGCTCGATCACTGACCACCGCCGCGCGCCGTCACCATACGCACATCATGTTGGGCGACCGGGATGGTGATGCCCGCTTCTTTAAAGCCCTTCCAGATGGCACGGTTGACGTCCGAGCGCACGTTATTCACGCCATTGGCCGGATCGGCGATCCAGAAGCGCAGTTCGAGGTCGATGCCGTGATCGCTGAAGTGCATTAAACGGCTGACCGGTTCCGGATCACGCAACACGCGCGCGCTGCAATGGGCCGCCGCGATCAGCACCTGCAGTGCTAACTCGGGATCGTCGGCATAGCTGATGCGCACAGGCAGCTTCAGGCGCACCTTGCGATCGCTGTAGCTCCAGTTGATGACCGGGTTGGTGATGAGGTTCTGATTGGGCACCAGCGTCTCGACACCATCGCGATCGCGCACCACCACATAGCGGCCGCGCAGCTCTTGCACCCAACCGAAGTTCTCGGTGCTGGTGCCGGTCATGCCGGTAAAGCTGATGACATCACCGGGTTTGATAGAGCGGTCCATCAGCAGCACAAAGCCGCTGACAAAATTGCTGGCAATAGACTGCAGGCCAAAGCCCAGGCCTATGCCCACAGCGCCGGTCAGCACCGTTAAGGCCGTCAGGTCCACGCCTGCCGCATTGATGCCGATGAGCACGCCCAGCGCGATCAGAAAGAAGTAGGTGAACTTGGTGATGCCGATGCGCGTCGACAGCGCCAGCGCCTCAACCTTCATGACGCGTCGCTCGATAGCGCGCGAGATCAGGCTCGAGATAGCCACGAACAAGGTGACCACGACCAGACCCTTGAGCAACGACCACAGCGAGAACTCGCCTTTGCCGGGTACTAGGTCTATGCCGTCGAGTGCAGCTTCCAGCCAGTCAAAAATGCCCCACTCGTAGCCGACTAACAGCCCGAATGCGGTCCAGCTGAAGGCCATCTCCCGGCGCCCTAACCAACTGTCACGCCCGGTCAACAGCACCAGGCCATAGATGACCGCGCGCGCGCACAGCCAGTAAACGCACAGTACGACAGCAGTCACGAGCAAGTCTGGATCGAGCCCGATAAACGCAGATATAAAGTAGTGCGACAGCGGATACAGCACGCCGTAAATGACGATGGGTCCGGTGGCAATGGCCAGCAGTTCAAGCACTCGCAGATGCCAGCCCTGCACGCCCCGATCGGCCGCACGCTGCACCCAACGATTGACCAGTTTGGCCAGCACCACGCCCAGCAGGATGGCAACCGCACACGCGACCAGCTGCAGCGCAATGTGTGCGACGTCCAGCAGGTCCACGGGCAGCAAGGAGCTGAGATTAAGCATTGAGGTCAGGTATCGATTCGCTGAGCAGACGTTGGATTTGATCTTTGAGCATCAGCTTGCGCTTCTTGAGCCGGCGAACCTCGACTTCGTCGGAACGTAAGTCCATGGCCAGCCGGTCGATGATCTGGTCGAGGTCGCGGTGCTCGATGCGCAGTTGGCGCAGCTTTTCGATGTTGCGGAACAGCTCGCGGTCGATGTTGTCGTCAGTGTCTTCGGACATACGCAAGTGGTTCCCGGCGAGCGACGCAGTGACTACAGCGGACGCAGCCTATCCAGAATGGAGGCGACCTCGTCGGGTAGCTTAGCGAAGCGACCCAGTGGACGCCATGGTAACCCCGGTTCATGAAAGTCCGAACCCATGGAACCGGCCAATGCATGTTGCCGCGCCAGACGCACCAGACGGGCCGTATCGGCAGGCGAGGTGCCCGGCAGACTCACTTCGATGCCGCTGCCCCCGGCCTGTTTGAATTGCCTGCACAGCTCGCCCAGCACACCGGCCGAAAACTTATAGCGATGCGCATGCGCCAGCACCGCTACACCACCTGCGGCGGTGATGGCGGTCAGTGCGGACTCGATGGTCGGCCATTCCTGACCGACATAGCCCGGCCGCTTGCGCGCCAGAAACCGGTCAAAGGCATCCTGGGTGCCGCCGGCCAGGCCGCGTCGCACGAGTTCGCGGGCCACATGCAGACGCGTAGGTATGCCGGGCTCTGCCAGCAAGGCGATGCTGAGGTCCTCGCCGGCCAAGGCCGGCAGTCGCTGCAACAAGGCACCGATGGCGGCGATGCGCGTGCGCCGCAAGGCCAGCACCGTGGCGCACTGCGCTTGCAATGCCGCGCTGGCCGGATCGATATCCAGCCCGACGATGTGCACTTCCTGCCCGCGCCACGACGTGGTCAGCTCGGTGCCGTTCACAAACGCGATGTCGTGCTGCTGACAGGCCGCACGCGCTTCATCCAAGCCCGCAGTGGTGTCGTGGTCGGTCAGCGCCAGCCGCGTGAGTTTGCGCAGCGCGGCACGCGCCACCAGTTCGGCGGGCGCCAGCACACCGTCGGAGTGATGGCTGTGAGTGTGTAGATCGACCAGTTCAAACATCGTGCGTTTATGATACGCAGACATGAATACCGACACTGTGCGCATTGCCGACCATATCGACACCTTGCTGCTGGACTTGGATGGCACGCTGCTCGATCTGGCCTTTGACAGCCGCTTCTGGTTGCAGGTGGTGCCGGCGGCCTATGGGCAGCGCTTAGGCGTCAGCAACAGCGAGGCTTTGGCGCAGATGCGGCCGCGCATGGCCGCTGTGGCCGGCACGCTGCCTTGGTATTGCCTCGACCATTGGTCGCAGGAACTGCAGCTGGACTTGCAGTCTTTGCACCAGCAGCACGCCGGTCATGTGGCGTGGTTGCCGGGCGCGCAAGATTTTTTAGTGCGGCAACGCGCTGCCGGCCGTCGCTTGGTGCTGGCCACCAACTCGCATCCTGAGACGCTGCGCATCAAGATGTCGCAGATCGCTGTGACCGATCATCTGGATGCTGCTTATAGCTCGCACCAGTTCGGCGCGCCCAAAGAGGATCAGGCGTTCTGGCGCAGCCTGCAGGAGGCAGAGCCGTTTGACTTGCAACGCACGGCCTTCTTGGATGACAACCTGCAGGTGTTGGCCGCAGGCCGCACGGCGGGCTTGGCGCAATTGATTGCCATCACCCATCCGGACAGCAGTCAGCCACCCAAGGCGGCCCCGGCTGATTTTGAATGGGTGCGCGCGGTCGCCGAGCTGTAGCGCCTTAGCGGCGCGGGCCGCCGCTGCGAGGCGGGCCGCGACGTGCGCCACCACCACCACCGCCACCACCCCCGCTGCGACGCGGCGGCGGGCCGTCTTCACGCGGCTTGCGCCGGGGGAAGCGCACATCGGTGGCCAGCAGTTCGGCGCTGACCTGTGCGACCGGAATCTTGTGTTCGATATAGCGTTCGATGTCGGGCAGACCCACGACATAGTCTTCGCAGCCGAAGCTGATGGCATCGCCCTCGGTGCCGGCGCGTGCCGTGCGGCCGATGCGATGCACATAGTCAGCGCAGTCCTGCGGCAGGTCGAAGTTGTAGACGTGGCTGACGTCGGGAATGTGCAGGCCGCGTGAGGCCACATCAGTGGCGATCAGCACCGACAGTTCGCCGCTGTGAAAGTCTTTGAGGTAGCGCAGACGCTTGTTCTGCGGCACGTCACCCGAGATAGCCTGGGCGTTTATGTTGTTGGCGCGCAGCACTTCTTCGAGGCGCTCGGCCATGCGGCGTGTGTTGACGAACACCATGGTGCGGCGCGCATCGGCTTTGCGCAGCAGACCGATGAGCAGCGGCATCTTTTCTTCCATGGCCGGGAAGTAGATCAGCTGACGCACTTTGTCGGCGGTGATGCGGTCGGACTCGATCTGCACCAGCTCGGGGCTGTTCATGTGCTCATAGGCCAACTCGAGCACGCGCTGCGCCAGCGTGGCCGAGAACAACATGGACTGCCGCTGATCGGGCGCCGGCATTTTCTTGAGCATGTAGCGGATGTCGTCGATGAAGCCCAGATCGAACATGCGATCGGCTTCGTCGAGCACCACGACCTGAATCTGTCGCAGGTCGAACACGCCTTGCTTATAAAAATCGATGATGCGACCGGGCGTGCCGATGAGGATGTCGGCACCGTCTTCGAACTGCCGGCGCTGCTTGTCGTAATCGACACCGCCGAACACGCAGGCCAGCTTGAGCCCGGTGTAGCGGCCCAGCAGCTGCGCATCGTTGTTGATCTGCACGGCCAGTTCGCGGGTCGGCGCGATGATGATGCCGCGCAGCGAATTGGGGCTGCGCTCGCCGCGATCGAGGCGGGTCAGCAGCGACTGGAACATGGCCACCAGAAAGGCCGCCGTTTTACCGGTGCCGGTCTGTGCCTGGCCCGCCACGTCGCGGCCGGCCAGTGCAAAGGGCAGGGTGCGTGCCTGGATGGGTGTGCAATGCGTGAACCCGGCATCGACGATGCCGCGCATGACGTTCGGGTGCAGCCCGAAGCTGGCATAGGCCGGTGCGTTGGCGTCGACGGCTGCCGAGCGTACCGGCTCGGCCGGAGCGGCCAACGGCGCTGCTGCAGCCGGAGTGCTGGTGGCGCCCGCGGCAGCGGCAGCGGGTGCTGCTGCTGTGTTGTTGCCAAAGAGTTTTGCGATGAGCTTTTTGATCATAGAACTGTGCGCCGGTTATCGACCGGTCTAGCCGGATGCTTGCAAATCGGGTTGGGAAAGGCTAAAAAAGGCTTCAGGACATCGCGGCGTTTCTGCTGCAGTCCCA
>CAIVTJ010000136.1 GCA_903908825.1 uncultured Pseudomonadota bacterium
CGGCAACGTCCTGCCATTGGCGGGTGTCGTTCAGGTTGGCATAGAGGGTCAGCAGTCGCTGAATGTCCGCTTCGATCTGATTTTGCTGTTCCATGAACTGTTTCCCTGTTGTTGTCATACGCAGATTATAGACTGAGCGTTAAACCCTATTGCCTGCCGACCGGAGACCCCATGAGAGTGTTGCCCCTGCTGTTGATCCTCATCGTGCCTCAGGCTGCCTTGGCTTGGGGCCCCTTGGGGCACAGGGTCACCGGGCAGATCGCGCAGTCGCGTTTAAGCCCGCGTGCTGCGGCAGCCGTGCAGCGCATTTTAGGCACAGAGGACTTGGCCGAGGCCTCAACCTGGGCCGATGAAATGCGCTCCAACCCGGAGCCTTTCTGGCAGCAGACCGCCAACCCCTGGCATTACGTCACCATACCGCCGGGCAAGACCTATGCCGAGGTGGGGGCGCCGCCTGAGGGCGATGCTGTGACGGCACTGCAGGGGTTTGCCCGAACGTTGCGCGATAAAAGCGCCACGCCCGAACAACAAGCCTTGGCGCTGCGCTTTGCGGTACATGTCATCGCCGACCTGCAACAGCCGCTGCACGCCGGTAACGGCGCCGACAAGGGCGGCAACACGGTGCGCGTGCGTTGGTTCGGCCGCGACACCGAATTGCATGCTGTCTGGGACAGCGAGTTGCCCAATAACAAGGGCCTCTCATTCAGCGAATACACGCTATGGCTGACGCGCAAACTAAAGCCTGAAGAGGCTCGCGCCTGGTCCAGTGCCGACCCGCTGGTGTGGATCGCTGAGAGTGCTGCGCTGCGCGACCGCATCTATCCGGCGGACAGCAAATTAAGTTACCAGTATGTCTACGACCACGCCGCAGAGGTGGATCTGCGCTTGACTCAGGGCGGGCTGCGCATCGCGGCGTGGCTCAATAGCGTATTTGCAGAGCGTTGAGCGTTGGTTAACGGGCACGGACATATGACTCAAGAACTGACGATCAGCGTCGTTATGCCTGTCTATAACTCTGCGGCAACCATAGCTCGCGCATTAAGCTCGGTCTTTGCGCAGTCGTCACCTGCCCAGTGCGTTATCGTGGTTGATGACGGTTCAACAGACGACCTTGCTGCGGCTCTGCAGCCCTTTATTGATCGAATTCAGGTGGTGCGACAAGACAACGCCGGCGCAGCGTCGGCACGCAACCGTGGGGTCAGTCTGGCGCAGACCGAACTGATTGCCTTTCTGGACGCGGATGACTATTGGCATCCGCAAAAACTGGCATTACAGCGAGCTGCATTTGAGAGCAGCCCTGACCTGCATGTCTGCAGCACCGTTTACAGGTTTGTGCCGGCGCCCAAAGATTGGGAGACTCTGAGCCTCGCGCCAGCCGTGCGCTACGCTGATTTTGGGCAATTGTTCAAAATGCCTTATTTGGGTACGCCATCTGTTGTTGTACGCAAATCAGCCTTTCTTGCGGCCGGTCAGTTCCGGTCCAACTATCGATGCGCCGAAGATGTTGATCTGTGGTTGCGACTGGGTTGGCTGGGTCCGGTGGCACGACTGCCGGACACTCTAGTCACGGTGGTCACCACGCCAGGCAGTCTGACGGGGCTGCGGCGGGATGGCGTGTACGTCGACAACCTTCAGGTTATTCACGACTTCATCGCCGAGCACCCGTCGTTTCTTAAGCGCTATTGGGTGCAAGTCAGGCGCGCACGGGCGCTGATCTATGAGCAGTGGGGTTCCGGCGCGCTGGCAGGCAGTCGGCTTGCGCAAGCGCAGCGCCTTTTGCTGCAGTCCTGCTTGCAATGGCCGGCACGGCGGCCGCTGCTGTTGCTGGGCAAGGCGCTGCTGCTGTCAGTGGCTCGCTTTTTTTGAGCAGTGACTCCCTAGCGATAAATTGTTTATAGCCATTCACTGCCAGTAAGCTTGCCCCGTTCCGTCACCCCTCTAGGAGTATCGACCATGGCTATCTTCACGCATTGCTGTCTCGGCGCTAACGATGTGGCGCAATCCCGCAAGTTCTATGACGCTGCACTGGGCGCGCTGGGCATCAACAACCTCGGCCCTATGGGAGACAACGCCTTTCTGTACGGCGTCAGCTCGCCCGAGTTTCTGGTGACCAAGCCGCGCGACGGCAGCCCGGCCACCGGCGCCAATGGCGGCACTTTGGGCTTTGCAGCCCCCACCCGCGCCGCCGTGCATGCCTTTTATGAGGCCGGCTTGGCCAATGGTGGTACGGACGAAGGCGCCCCCGGCCCGCGCGCCTTTACCCCGACCGCCTATGCCGCCTACCTGCGCGACCCGTCAGGCAACAAGATCTGTGCCTACTGCTTCGCGGCAGAGTAATCCCGGCGGCAGCCCAGGCTGCGACTGGTGAGCAGGAGCGGGCCCCATTGGGCCCGTTCTTGTTTTGGGTCTCCTTCTGTTAGGCTGGCGAGCTTGAGCCGGCATAACCAACAAGATTCATGTTCCCGGGGAGATTGAGCCTGTGAAAAACGACCCACGCCAAATCATTGCAGACAGCCCGATGAGCGTGCTGCAACTCGTCGTCATCGGCCTGACCATTGCGCTCAACGCGCTCGATGGCTTTGACGTCATGGCCATCAGCTTCGCCTCGCCGGGCATCGCTGCCGAATGGCATATCGATCGCGCCGCCCTGGGCATTGTGTTGTCCATGGAACTCATCGGCATGGCGCTGGGTTCGCTGCTGCTGGGTCGTGTGGCAGACGCCATCGGCCGTCGCCCCACGATTCTGGCTTGTGTGGCCGTCATGTCTGTAGGCATGTACATGGCTTCTACCGCCACCGGTGTGGTTGACCTGTCGGCTTGGCGCGTGTTCACGGGCTTAGGCATAGGCGGCGTACTGGCCACCATCAACGCGGTAGCTGCCGAGTTTTCCAATGCCAAGAATCGCAACCTGAACGTGTCGCTGATGTCTATCGGTTATCCGGTCGGCGCGGTGCTGGGTGGCCTGGTGGCTGCGCAGTTGCTGAAGAGCGGCGACTGGCGCCCGGTGTTCCTGTTCGGTTCGGCCGTCACGGCCTGCCTGCTGCCGCTGGTGTGGTTCTTCGTGCCCGAGGCCGTGTCTTGGTTGGCCAACAAGCAGCCCAAAGATGCGTTGGCCAAGATCAATGCGACCATGACCCGCATGGGCCATGCCACCGTCGATGCTTTACCGGTGCTGGGCGAAGACCCGAGCGGCCGCAAGGTCGGCACCGACACCATCTTCTCGCCGCACATGATCCGCACTACGATCATCGTCGCCGGCGCTTACTTCTTCCACATCACCACCTTCTATTACATCCTCAAGTGGGTGCCCAAGATTGTGGTCGACATGGGTTTTGCCGCTTCGGCCGCGGCCGGCGTGCTGGTCTGGGCCAATGTCGGTGGCGCGCTCGGTGGGGCCGTGGTCGGCTTTCTGGCCAACCGCTTCAGCCTCAAGGCTGTGACCATTACGGTGCTGGTGGCCTCAACAGTCATGGTCAATGTATTCGGTCGGGGCTACACCGATCTGGCTACCTTGTCGCTGGTCTGCGCCTGCGCGGGCTTCTTTACCAACGGCGCCATCAACGGCCTCTATGCCACATTTGCCCAGGTCTTCCCCAGCCACATGCGCGCTTCGGGCACGGGCTTTGGTATCGGCATCGGTCGCGGCGGTTCGGTGTTGGCGCCGATCATCGCGGGCTTCCTGTTCCAGGCCGGCAACAGCCTGCCCAAGGTGTCGCTGCTGCTGTCCTTCGGGTCTGTGGTCGCAGCCGTGCTGATCTACATTCTGGTCATGCCGCGCAAGGGTGAAGTCAACTTCTGATCGCTTGCAACCACGTCAAACAGGGGGAGCCATGAACAAGTCACGCGCAATATTGCTGGGGTTTGGAGTCATGGCTCTGCCATTGATGGTGCAGGCCGCACCGGCCTGTAACAAGGCTTGCCTGGAAGGCATCGCAGATCAGTATCGCGCGGCCTATCTGGCGCACGACCCATCCAAGGCTCCGTTTGCCGCCCGGGTGCGCTTCACCGAGAACAACGTGCAGATGCGTTTTCCGGACGCCACCTGGGACACGGTCACACAAGAGGTCGGGCCGGCACTGACTTTGTCTGATACGCAAACAGGCAATGTCGGCATCTATACCACCATCATGCAAAACGACACGCCGGGCTTTCTGGCTGTGCGTCTGAAAGTGCAGGGCGGTCGCATTGGCGAGGTCGAGCACATCATCTCAACCAAGCGCAATCTGTCCAGTCCGCCGACGCCCATCGGTGATGTGCATGAGTTCAAGCCTGACCCCGATTTCACCCGTGTGGTGCCGGTCGCCGATCGGATTTCCCGTGCCCGTCTGATCGCCCACGCCAATGGTTATTTCTCCACACTGGAGCACAACAACGGCGAGATCCGCGGTACCCGCTTTGCACCCAATGCCGTGCGCCATGAGAACGGCCTGAAGTTCGCAGATATTGAGCAGGGCTTTAAGTCGGGCCGTTACCTGTTCAACGAACGGGTGCGCGATCGCGATTTTTTCCTGGTCGATGAAGAACGGCAGGTGGTGATGTCGCGTGGCTTCATCGATCACAAAGGCGTGCTCGATAACTACACGCTCACCGATGGCACGCCGCAAAAGTCGGTGTTTCGCGAGCCGCAGACATGGTCTTTTTTAGAGAGTTTCAAGATCCGCAACGATATGATTGCGGGGGTACAGGCCACCTTTGTGCAGGCCGCGTACTACACCCGTTCACCTTGGACCGCACATCCCGACCAACCTTAAGCACGTCATGACAATCATCAAAAGACTCGAATCCAGTGCCCGCATGTCGCAGGCCGTTATCGCCAACGGCTTTGTATTTCTCGCCGGCCAAGTCGCGCCCGATACCAGTGCCGATGTGCAAGGTCAGACGGCGCAGGTGCTGGCCGAAATCGACCGCTTGCTGGCAGCGGCCGGCAGCAGCAAAGAGTTCATCTTGTCAGCCACCATTTACCTGGCGGACATCAGCACCTTTGCTGACATGAACAAGTCCTGGGAAGCCTGGGTGCATCCGGTGGCCAAGCCTGCGCGTGCCACCTTGCAGGCGCTGTTGGTTGCGCCGGAGTACCGCGTCGAAATACAGGTTACGGCGCTGGTGGCAGGCTGAGCGCAGCCCCCGGCCATAAAGGCCTGGCCCCATAGGCCAGGACTTTGCTGAAAGTTTCTATGCGGCGGATGGCACCGCCCTCAATTTTGAACAATTGCCGCGTGGCCAGCGTGCGGGGGCGGCCCCACACAGCAGGCATGTGCACCAACACGCCGTCAGCCGACATGAACTGCTGCCGAGTGCCGGGCAAGTCGTAATAGGCGGCTACCGCGACCAGTCCCCGCTCGGCGTCGCTGATCAACACCCGGCGGTCTCGTACGGCGCTGACGGCGGATGCATAGCCGCTGGCTAACTGCGCGCTACAGGGCAGCGCATAAGGCTTGAACTCGGCCGATACATTGCCGGTGCCGCGTGCCTCTACCCGCCATTGAAATTGCCCTTGCGCTTGCGCTCTGGCCGGTGAGGGCAGATCAGGGTTGTTGCTGACCAGCAGGCCGTTATCGCGACGGCTGCAATCGGCAGTAAAGGTCACCGGCTCCTCGCTGTGTCCTTCGAGGGCATCAAAATAATGCTGCGCCGTGGCAATCAGGGCTTTGGGCTCTACGCGTTGTTCCAGGGGGAGCGCTTGCAGCAACACGGGATCTGCGGCCTTCAGCGCAGCCGGCTGCGGATCAGTGGGCTGCAAAGGCCGGAACAGCTCTTCGGCACCGGTCTTTTCTTCGTGCACCACCTGCGCCTCGATCTGAGTGATGCGATCCCCCTGCAGCTTGATGCGCAAAGTCAGCAGCGAGTTAACGTCGGTCTCAGTCACGCGACCCATAAATAGCGCCGTGCCTTGGTTGGCATCGGTCAAACGTATCTGCCAGTTGCCTAGGGCGGTCAGGGTGCCCCATAAGCCATCACCGATGGCCAAGGGCTGATCGTTCTCTATATAACGCACAAGGCCCGCCAGCGGCGCCGCCTGCGCTTTGTGGGTGGTTAATGCCGTTAGCAATTGGTCCAGAGCTTGCTCTACACAGGCTTGATCACAAGGTGTATCTGCAAGCGCGTCACGTCCGCCCGGGACTGCACTGGACGGCACGAAGGTGCTATGCAATGCCATGCGTTGCCCATAAGGGAACTCATGTAGCGTCATCTCGATATCCTGGATATGCCCGTCACGGGCACGAAATGCCTCACCTACTTGCAGGCTGCGCGGTACCGAGAAATAGCTGGGCACCTTAAAGTTCTTGCCATTGGTGAGCGCAATGTTGCGCAGGGTGCCGTCATGGTCAAACGCGGCAATGCTGAACACGGCACCGCGTTCAACGTCGATGACTTCATAACGGCGATCGCGGATGCGCGTCACAAACCCGAGAAACCCGGTTTCGAACTGCCCGCGGCAATCGAGCGTTACAAACTCACGGTCATCCGAATGCCCGTATTTTTGCGGTGTATTGTTGGTCGTGCGCAGACCATGTTCGAGCCGGTCGCAGTCATCGCCAAAGAAAGAATAGTCGCCTTTGCCGTCGTTGTTTTCCATCGAGCCGAAATACTTGTTCGCCAACACGGCCAACTCATCGCGTGACATGCGATCTTCTTCGGCCACGGTTTCCAGCCACTCGTTCGCCGGTGCCTTCAGCTTTTCATAGTTGTCAGCGCCACGCGGATCGTGGGTGATGATCGCTTCGGCTTCGCTGAGCTTGCCTTTGTCGACTTTGATGCGCAGCGTAAACAAGCCGGCAGCGTTGTTCTCGCGCATCGTGCTGATGATCGCGGCCTGACCGGCTTCAGGGTCAGCAAAATAATGACGATAGCTGCCGAAAGATTGCAGCGTCTGCCAGCTGCCGTCACCGGGCTTTAAAGTCTGGTTGTTTTCGACGTAAACAAAGCTGTCATTGAGCGGCAAGGTCGATGCATCGTGCGCCACCATGGCAGTCATGAACTGGTTGATCAGCCCTTCCAGGCAAGCGCGGTCACAGGCCGGTGCCTCGGGTGCAGAACGGGAAGCACCGCTGCAGGCCGCCAGCAGCACGGCCAGCAGCACGCACGACAGGCGTGGCGTGATGCCCTTAAGCACTGTGTCCCACGCCCAGCAGCACCAACAGTCCCAGCAGCGCAAACAAGGCTGCGGCAATGCCATGGACCAGCTTCATGGGCAGCTTGCTGCCGGCCAACTGGCCCAGATAAACGGCCGGAACGTCCGCGATCATCATGCCCAGTGTGGTGCCGGCCACCACAGCCACCAGCGACGGGTAGTGAGCTGCCAGCGCCACGGTTGCTAACTGAGTCTTGTCGCCCATCTCCAGCAAAAAGAAGGTGACCGCGGTGGTGACAAACACGCCGTATCGCGGCGGCTTGTCTGGCATGTCGTCGATCTTGTCCGGGACCATGATCCAGGCGGCCATGGCCAGAAACGACAGACCCAGTATCCAGCGCATCAGTTGCGGCCCGACTTGGGCGGCCACCCAGGCACCGGCATAACCGGCTGCGCTGTGGTTGATCAGCGTGGCGACCAGAATACCCAGCACAATGGGCACGGGTTGGCGAAAGCGCGTGGCCAGCAGCAGCGCCAGCAATTGCGTCTTGTCACCGATTTCACCCAAGGCCACCACACCGGTGGACACCAGAAAGGCTTCAAGCATGGTCAATCCTTGCTGTTATCGACCAGGCCATGGCCTTGGGCCAGTGCGGCGGCCACTTTGTCGGGTGATCCTTCCAAGCCGGCCGCGCGTGCACGGCTGCCTTCAGGGCGCATGGTGAACACTTCACGCACTGCGGTGTAGTCGTAATAGCCCATGCGCGCCAGGGGCTGCAGACGGGTAATGTCTAAACGACCCTCGGGTGTCAGTGCATCATCGTCGATGTGAATAGCCAGCACGCGTCCGAACACGACGTCGATGGTGCCCATAGGTCCGTTGCCGGGCAGGCGCACGGTCTGCACATAGGCGCATTCGAACTGCACCGGCGAACCGGCCACACGCGGTGGCTTAACCAAGCGTGAGGGCAGTTTGCTCAAGCCCGCATAGGCAAACTCGTCAACCTCGGGCGGCACTTGTTCTGAGGATTTGTTGACCGCCTCGCGCAGTTCATAGGTGGCCATGTTCCACACGAACTCGCCGGTGGCCTCGGCATTGACCACCGAATCTTTGCGCAAACCCCGCTCGGTCTGGTTGGCACTGAACATGACCATGGGCGGATTGAAACCCAGGTTCTGGAACTGACTGTAGGGTGCCAGGTTGTCGATGCCCGCCGCGCTGCGGGTCGATATCCAGCCGATGGGGCGGGGCACCACACACGATTTAAACGGGTCGTAGCGCAAGCCGTGAGCGGTTTTGCCGGGTTCGTAATACATGGTCAGATGATACGGCCACGCCGCGTTATCACGCAGCTAGAGTTTTGCGGGGCGCGGTCGCAGAATACCCGCACGAATAACCGGGGGATCCTCATGCGTAGTGTCAGTTTGCCTGTCCTGGGCGCCATGCTGCTGTTGTCAGCGTGTGGTGCGCCAGCTAACAAGGCCCCGCAGCCCGTCGCTGCGCCGGCTGCCCAAGTCAACGCTGCACGCCTGCTGGCGGCCGATGAGGCTGCGAATGCCGGTCAGTGGATGTCGCATGGTCGTGATTACAGCGAGCAGCGCTTCAGTCCGCTGACCAAGCTCGGTACCGACAACGTCGGCCAACTGGGCTTGGCCTGGTTCGCCGATTTCGATACGCGCCGCGGTCAGGAGTCCACGCCGCTGGTCATCGATGGCGTGCTGTACGTCACCACCGCTTGGAGCAAGCTGTTTGCCTTTGACGCCAAGAGCGGCAAAGCCTTGTGGGCCTTCGACCCCAAGGTGCCGGGTGAATGGGCGGTCAACGCCTGCTGCGATGTGGTCAATCGTGGCGTTGCAGCTTGGAACGGCAAGGTCTATCTGGCCACCATCGACGGTCGCCTGATCGCTATCGATGCGGCCAGCGGCAAGCCGGTCTGGGATATCTCGACCATCGATGCCGGCAAGCCCTACGCCATTACCGGCGCACCCCGTGTGGTCAAGGGCAAGGTGCTCATCGGCCAGGGCGGCAGCGAGTTCGCCCAGCGTGGCTATCTGTCTTCCTATGACGCTGAGACCGGCAAGCTGGACTGGCGCTGGTTCGTGGTGCCGGGCAATCCGGCCGATGGCTTTGAGAACAAGCAGATGGAGATGGCCGCCAAGACTTGGCGCGGCGAATGGTGGAAGACCGGTGGCGGCGGTGCGCCGTGGGATTCCATAGTCTATGACCCTAAGACCGACCTCATCTACGTGGGTACCGGCAACGGCGCGCCCTGGCCGGCCGAGTACCGCTCACCGGGTGGCGGCGATAACCTGTTCCTGTCGTCTATCGTCGCGCTTAAGCCCGACACCGGCGAATACGTCTGGCACTACCAAGCCTCACCGCACGAGAGCTGGGACTACGACAACACCAACCAGATCATGACCGCAGACCTGCCCATCAATGGTCAGACGCGCCATGTGGTGATGCAGGCGCCCAAGAACGGCTTCTTCTATGTGCTCGATGCGGCAGACGGCAAGCTGCTGTCCGCAGAGCCCTATGTGCCCGGCGTCAACTGGGCCAACGGGGTCGATAAGAAAACCGGCCGCCCCAACATCAATCCGGCGGCAGACTATGCCAAGACCGGTAAGACCACGTTTGTCAGCCCGTTCTACGGCGGTGCGCACACTTGGCAGCCGATCTCGTTCAGCCCCAAGACCGGCTTGGTCTATATCCCGGCCATCCAGAGCAGCTATGCCTACGGGGCAGCACGTCAAGACGACAACCCGATGGGTCAGAAGCTGTCCATCAGCTTTGCCAAGAGCGCCGAGCTTATGGCCAAGACCAATCCCAAGCCGGTGAGCAAGGGCTATCTGCTGGCTTGGGATCCGGTCACGCAAAAGGAAGTCTGGCGCGCTGAAGTGGCTAACAGCGGTCGCAGCGGCGGCACACTGGCCACGGCCGGAGGTCTGGTGTTTGCTGGCAACAGTGAGAACGGCTTTGCCGCTTACCGTGCCGACACCGGTGAAAAGCTCTGGAGCACCGACGTGCAGACCGGCGCTATGGCTGGCCCCATCACCTATGAGATCGATGGTGAGCAGTACGTGGCCGTCGAGTCCGGGTTCCGTCAGACCGGCAACTACTACGCGCCCAACTACTCGCGCATCCTGGTCTACAAGATAGGCGGTACGGCCAAGCTGCCCGAAGCCGTGCCTTACGTGGCACCCGAGATCAATCCGCCGGCCGCGTTTGGTACGGCACAGGTGATTGCCCACGGTGAAGAAGTCTATGGTCGCTACTGCAGCACCTGCCACGGCAGCGATGGCTTGAGCCGGGGGATGTTCCCGGATCTGCGCATGTCCGGCGCCCTGCAAGCGGCCGAGGCCTTTAAGGCCATCGTTATCGGTGGTGCGCTGTCTAAGAACGGCATGGTGTCGTTCGCCAAGGCCTTGCAACCGGATGACGCTGAAGCTGTCCGCGCTTATCTGGTGAACCGCGCTATCGATGCGAAGGCGCATGCCAAGCCTGCAGCTGCAGAGCCGGTCAAGGCCGTAGCCACCGGACCGCACACCTAGGGTTGAATCGGGTAGGGGGCGCGCCTGTTTGCTGGAGGCGCGCCGGTTTACCTTGCCCATCTGGGCTGCGATGCTAGAATCGCGCGCTACGTGTGGGGGGGTAGCTCAGCTGGGAGAGCGCCGCGTTCGCAATGCGGAGGTCGGGAGTTCGATCCTCCTCCTCTCCACCAACACTTCAGGGCAACCCTCACCGGTTGCCCTTTTTATTTGGGGTCGCTAGTTCAGTTCCCGCCAACTGACACGACGCAGATTCAGACCCGAGCCTGCATCGGTTGCCAAGGACAGCACAGGCACGCTGGTATCCGCTTCGGTGACGATCGCCACAACTTTATTATTGGGCAGCTTGACCAAGGTCATACCTGTGCCGATGGATGAGCCGATGGGGAAGCCCACGGTCTTGTTCACTTGCGTGCTGATGGCTGTGCCGGTTTTGTAAGCAAACTCGTACAGCACACTGCTGCCGCCCACCACGCAGTAATCGTCTTTGGGTATGTTGGCCACAAACGTCAGCGTTCCCACCTGCAGTTTCGGATCGACAGACACGCGCTGACCCACCGGCAGGTTCACGTACCAGCCGTTGCTGCTGGCTAGATCGACGGACGAGGGGTTGTCGATTGAATAGGTGGCGGTGTTCAGCGTTTGCCCGACCAGATGGGCGCTGGAACCGCTCAGTACTCCGAGGTTGGTGCCGGTATCGACGACGGCATAGACCCCTTGGGCGACGGTGGCGGAGGGCACCGTGGTCGACAGGTCGTTAAAGCCCAGGTAGCGCCCGGTCGCAAAGTAAATCACACGGTGGTACGTGCCACCGTTGTCGCGTACGTAGCCGATTTCCGGCCGCACGGTGATGGGCTGGTTGCCTGTCGTAGCCGACGTCGAGCCCAGTTTTTGCGAATTGGCGCTGCTCAAATCAAAGCGCCACAGGGCTCCGCCGAGGTCGCCGCCATAGACGTACTGCGTGGTGTTATCGGTCAGGGTGTTGCTGACAAAGTTATTGATGCGTGCGATGCCACTGACGTCGGGGTTGGTGATCGAGTTGTCGGTGATGATCTCGCTGAGTTTGGTGCCGGCCAGGGCATCAACCACATAGAGCCGCCCCTTGGAGTCGCCCACTGTGTTGTTATAGCCGGAGGCAAAGGCCACGATCCATTTGCCGTCCGAAGCGCGTTTGGTGATCACCGGGTTGCCATAGCTGTAACCCAAATCGGTGTCGCTCGCGGTGTCGAACTCCCACAACAGCACAGGCGCAGCCGGGTCGGTAATGTCCAAGGCAAAATAAGCGCGGCCACCGTCGCCTAAACCGCCCACCAAGATGGTGTGCCAGCTGTTGTTGCTGCTGTCAAAGACATCGCCAACGGACAGCGCGCCATCGACATAAAAGCGATGGTTGTTGCTGTAGGTGTAGTCCGCCAGCTTGTACAAATAGGGTATGACGGCAGTCGGCACAAAAGCCCAGGCTTCATTGCCGTTGTCGGCATTAAAGGCATGCAGCATGCCGTCGTTAGCACCCACATAAACCATGGCTTGGCGGCTGGCTTTGCTTGTTGCATAGGCTGTATAGCCCACGTCTGCATAGGTAAAGGGCGGCTTGTGCACATAAACGGGTGCACTGTTGACGATGTCACCCAACACAGTCTCGGCGCGTTCGCGGAACAAGCGGTTGGTGTTGTTGGCGTTGTCTTCCGAGCCGCTTTGCCCACGGAGATAGGCAATCATGGCGTCATCTGTCGCAGCGGTTTGCTGTGTGGCAGTAAAGTCGACGTATTGCGACAGAGCGCCATTGGGGTTGCTGTTGCTCGACTTAAAGTAGCCAGCCGACTTCTGGCTGCTGAGGTTGGCGCTGCTGAAGTCCACCAGCGTGTTATTGCTACCGCGCATCTTGATGGTGCGCGTATCCGAGGCGGCACTGGTCTTACCGGCCAGTTGGGTTTTGGCTGACCAGACCGAGTTCGCAGATAGCGCACCGGTCGCCAAGTCTATGGTTCGGGCTTGCAGGTCACCGGTCCAGACAGCCGTGGAATATTGCGCCACGAAAGCATAGTTATCGCCTGCAACAGGCTCCAGATTGCTGGTGGCCGCAGTGGCGGCAGAGCCATTGGTACGGGAAATAGCAGCCAGCGTTTTGCGCAGTGCCGATATCAATGAGTCAGGGTTGCTGGCGCTTAGATATTGGCCGTGACCATTTACGGCCGCGTGCCACAGATCATCCAGCTTTTGTAAGTCGCAGCCGCTGCAGCTCGGATCTGGCCAGTTCAGGCTGCCGGACACAATTGCGTTGTAATCGCTGGATCCGCCGGTCAAATAGTTTTCATTATAGTTGACCAGCGTACCCGGAACGCCAAGGCCCAGGGTGAACGTGGTCATGTGCTGCCAGGACGCCGAATCACTGCCGGCAGACGGCACATTATTGGTCGACACATCCACGCGCGTATTGTCCGGGGTTAATCCGCCCAAGCTGCCGCTGACGGGCCGCAAGTCGGTTTTGTAGTAATACATGGCGACGTCAGCCAGCGTATTGAGTTTATGGCCGCTGTCATAGTAGGGACGGGCGGTGCCGGCAATGCCGTCCTGATCATCTACCGAGGTCGTGTTGTCCTCTTTATAGGGGCCATAGGTGCTGGTCGGAGTGCTCCAATAGCCGTCAGTGGTCAACAGGGTGAAGTTCTGCTGGCAAGAATAGAGCACCGGGTCGCTATTGCCGGTCAGCAATTTGCCCGCATACAGTCGGCCGGCCTTAGATAGGGCGCCCAGCAATGGCGTGGAGGAACCCGGTTGCGTCGCGTAGAAGGCTGTGTACCAAGCTGCCTTTTGGGTGCTATTGAAGGTATTTATATTAAGAAAACTACTGCCTGTTGTGCCGGTGTTGTTGATGGTTGAAAAGCCAACGCGAAAGCTCTGGTCGATATTTTTAAAAGCCCGGCCGGCAGAGGTTTTCATGTTCAACATGCGAGTACGGTAATAGCTGTACCAGTTCGCGTAGTTGGTTTTTTCCGCCGCTGTTACCGGCCATTTCCTGGTGTAATCGGTATCGCTGCCGCAGGTGGTAAGTGGTGAGGTCGGCGCGGCTGTGTATTCCGTGTAATAAGGGGCTAGTGTTTCTGTTACTGAATAGGTGGCTTGTACCGAGTTGCCGCCCCCGGAACCTGTGGCATTTGCGGCAGCATAGCCGCTGCTGAATTGTGTGGCCGTAACTGAATAGGTGTTGCTGTCGATGACTGTTATGATCAAGGTGTTGTTGATTTTTACTTTATTAACAGTTAAGGCACGGCTGAAAGCTACGCTGGTGCCGGTAACCAGTCCGTGGTTAACCTGCGTCACTTTCACTGAGGTTGAACCTAGGGTTGTATAAACCGGGCTATTACCTAAATTAACGGTAACAGTCTTCGTTGTAGTCGTCGCTAGCGAAAGGTTAGTAGTGCCGCTGGATGTTTTGTAACCATCGTTGTATGCCGCTGTAAAAGTTGCATCGGCATAGGAAGTGCCATTGGAGTTAACCGGGGGCGTGTAAGTAATGGC
>CAIVTJ010000137.1 GCA_903908825.1 uncultured Pseudomonadota bacterium
CGTAACAGCCAGCAGTTCGATTTGCGCCGCGGCCCGGTGTTCACGCAGTTACTGCTGGCCGATGAGATCAACCGCGCCAGTCCGCGCACCCAGAGTGCGCTGCTCGAAGCCATGGCCGAACGACAGGTCAGCCTCGACGGCGTCAGCCACGCGCTGCCAGTGCCGTTCTTCGTGGTGGCCACACAAAATCCGCACGAGCAGCTGGGCACGTTTGCCCTGCCCGAATCGCAACTCGATCGCTTTCTGATGTGCCTGTCGCTGGGCTATCCGGGCGCCGCGCAGGAACGGCAATTGCTGCGCGATCCCGCGCACCGCCAGCGCCTGCAGCAGGCACCGGCCGTGCTGGACGCCGCGCAGGTGTTGGCCTTACAGGCGCAAGCCGCACAGGTGAACGTGGCCGAACCGCTGCTCGACTATGTGCAGTCCCTGCTGGCTTGGACACGCAACAACCCGGCCCTGAGCCAGGGCCTGTCGCCGCGCGCCGGCCAAGGCCTGATGCGCGCTGCCGCCAGCTGGGCTCTGCTGCAGGGCCGGGACTGGGTCCTGCCCGAAGACGTACAAGCTGTCCTGCCGGCCATCGCCAGCCATCGCTTGCGACCGCGCCAAGGCGGCAGCTCGTCGCAGCTGGTCGCGCAGTTGCTGACTTCGGTACCGGTCCCGGACTGACACCGTGGCCAGCACAGGCTTGCGGGCCGCACTGCGGCAGCAACTGGCCATTCAGGCCGGTGCCTGGGCTCTGCGTCGTCAGGGGCAAGACCGCCTGCCGCTGACGCTGGACAGTCGCCGCATCTACATCCTGCCGACCCGGGCAGGTTGGGGTCTGGCGGCGCTGCTGCTGGTGCTGCTGGTCGCAGGGCTCAACTACAACAACAACCTCGCCCTGCTGCTGACCTTCCTGCTGGCCGGCGTGCAAGGCGTGGCGCTGGTGCTGTGCCACCGGCAACTGCTGGGCCTGCGTCTGCAGCAGGTCACGCTGGCACCGGCCCATGTCGGGCAAAGCTTGAGTATCAGCCTGCGGCTGCATCCGGGGCCCGGGGTCGATGCGGCCGACCTGCACGGGTTCATCCACCAGGCCGGGGCGCGTACCGGGACGGCAGCAGCCAGCGGCCACCCCGACGCTCTGCTGACCCTGTCCGCGCCGGCTCTGATCCGCGGACGCTGGCAGCTACCGGCTCTCGGGCTGGAGACGCGCGCGCCCTTCGGGCTGTTCCGGGCCTGGGTATGGCTGCATCTGGATGAGGCCACGGTGGTCTATCCGGCTGCCGTAGGTGCCCTGCCGCTGGCCGGCAGCGCCGGCGAGGACGAAGGTGCGGCAGCCGACCGGTCCGGGCAGGACGAATGGCAACAACTGCGCCCCTGGCGCGAGGGTGACCCCTTGCGACAGGTCGCGTGGAAAGCCTATGCCCGCGGCGGACCGCTGCAGGTGGCCGAGTACAGCGCGCAGACCGGTGGCCCGTTGCTGCTGGACCTGGCGCAGGTGCCGCTGCCCGACCTTGAACAGCGCCTGTCGCAACTGTGTCGCTGGGCCCTGACCGCCGAGCAGCAGGGCCGCCGTTTTGGCCTGCGTCTGCCCGAAATCACCCTGCCGCCCGACCAGGGCGCCGCGCACCTGCACCGCTGCCTGAACGCCCTGGCCTTGCACGGCACAGCGCCGCGAGGCCCTGCACCAGGAGATTTACCGTGCGTGCGGCGGACCAGCCTCTGCAATGCGCGCTGGCCGCCTATCTGGCTGCCGTGCTGCTGCACTGCGACCGCTTGCCGCTGTGGTGCAGTCTGGCCGCAGTGCTGGCCGTGGGCTGGCGCGTGTATAGCGCCCTGCAAACACAGGCCGCACAGCCTCACCGCGCGCTGCGTTGGGCGCTGACAGTGCTGCTGGTGCTGCTGACCATCCTCAATTTCCGCACCCTCAACGGCATCGCTGCCGGCAGCGCCCTGCTGACCGTGATGGGCGCCGCCAAGCTGTTAGAAACGCGGGCACGACGCGATGGCTACATCGTCACAGCCGTGGCGCTGATCCTGTTGCTCGCGGCCTGCCTGGAACGCCAGGGGCTGTTGCGCCTGCCCCTGTATGCGGCCGTGCTGTGGCTGGCCTGCGGTGCGCTGGCCGCCTTGGGCGGTGCCCGGCCTGGCCGCGACCCGCGACAGGCGCTGCGCAGCGGTGGCCGCGCGCTGGCGCTGGCGCTGCCTCTGGCACTGATCTTGTTCTGGGTGTTCCCGCGGCTGGCCACGCCGCTGTGGGGCATGCCCAACGAGCAACGCGCCAACACGGGACTGTCCGATGAAATGAGCCCGGGCAGCATCAGCGAACTGGCGGTCTCTGAAGACGTCGTTTTCCGGGTGAAGTTTGCCGCGGACGTGCCTGCGCCCGAGCAGCGCTACTGGCGGGGTCCGGTGCTGCACCAGTTTGATGGCTATACCTGGCGGCGATCACCCGGGCAGATAGCCATCGCCAGCCCGCCGCAGCCCGCCGGCAGGCCGGTCAGCCAGCACATCACGCTGGAGGCCAGCGGCAACCCGCAGTGGTTCGCGCTGGACCGGGTGCTGGAG
>CAIVTJ010000138.1 GCA_903908825.1 uncultured Pseudomonadota bacterium
GCATGCAGATGCGCGCGCGCCAGATCTGCCACGTGGATGTAGTCGCGTACGCCGGTGCCGTCCGGCGTGTCGTAATCGCTGCCATAGACCGACACATGCGTGCGCTTGCCGACGCTGGCTTCACAGGCGACCTTGACCAGCAAGGTGGCTTTGCGCGTCGACTGGCCGATGCGTCCCTGCGGATCAGAGCCGGCGACGTTGAAATAGCGCAGCGCCACAAAACGCAGGTCGGTGGCGGCGGCCAGATCGCGCAGCATCCATTCAGACATCAGCTTGGAGGTGCCATAGGGATTGATGGGTGCCAATGGCGAGTCTTCGGCAGCCAGTCCGGAGACGGGGATGCCATAGACGGCCGCGGTCGAGGAGAACACCACCTGCCGCACGCCGCCGGCCAGGCAAGTGGCCAGCAGGTTGCGCGTCTGGCAGGTGTTGTTGCCGTAGTACTTGAGCGGATCGCTGACCGATTCCGGCACGATGGTGTGGGCGGCAAAGTGCACCACGGTGTCTATGCCCTCATCGGCCAGCAGCTGCGCGACCAGCGCGCTGTTACCGACATCGCCCTCGACCAGTTGCACATCGCCCAGTGACTGGCGGAAGCCGGTCGACAGGTTGTCCAGCACGATGACCCGGTCACCCCGCTCGCGCAGCTGCAGCACGGTGTGGCTGCCGATATAGCCGGCTCCGCCGGTGACCAGGATGGTTTTGCGTTGTGCTGGGCTCATGGTTGTCTCGGCAGTTGTGCTGGCAGGCTTATGATGCGCTGATGATAACTCTGCACCATAACGCCGCTGTGACCGGGTCGCCGGAATACCTGCCATGAGCACAGCCACGCCCTTCGCCGGGCTGGACCCGCAGACCGTGCTGGAGGCGGTCGAATCGCTGGGCCTGCTCACTGACGGACGTCTGTTCGCGCTCAACAGTTATGAAAACCGGGTCTATCGCGTGGGGCTTGAGCAGCCGCTGGCCGTTCAGGCGTTCAGTGCCGCTGATGTGCAACTCGATGCGGTCGTGGTCAAGTTCTACCGGCCAAATCGCTGGAGCGATGCGCAGATCCTCGAAGAACATGCCTATGCCTTAGAACTGGCCGCAGCGCAGCTGCCGGTGGCTGCGCCTGTGCGTTGCGCAGGCCAGACCCTGCACCACCGCGAGGGCTTCCGCTTTGCGCTGTTCGAGTGCTGCCGTGGCGGTGCCCCCGAACTCGATGCCGAAGGTGCCCGCGAATTGCTGGGACGCACTTTGGGCCGCATCCACGCACAGGGCGCACGCCGGCCTTTCCGATATCGCGAAACCATCGCCGATGCCGGCTGGGGTCAGCGGGCGCGGCGCACGGTGCTGGCGCTGGACGTCATCCCGCCACCCTTGCGTGACAGCTACCAGCAGGTCAGCGCTCAGCTGGCCGAGGCCATCGAGGCGCAAGCCGGTCCGCCGGACAGTTGGCGTTCGCTGCGCCTGCATGGTGACTGCCATCTGGGCAACATCCTGTGGAACGCCCGCGGGCCGGTGTTTGTTGATCTGGACGACTGCGTTCAGGGCCCTGCCGTGCAGGACTTGTGGATGTTTTTAAGTGGCGGAACGGCTGCCGTGCAGCAGGGCGAATGGGCGCAGCTGCTGGCCGGGTACGAGCAGTTCGCAGATTTCGATTACCGGGAAGTGGCGCTGATCGAGCCCTTGCGCGGTCTGCGCATGCTCAACCATGCGGCTTGGCTGGCCAGTCGCTGGGCCGATCCGGCCTTCCCGCGGGCCTTTCCATGGTTTGCCGAACCGCGCTATTGGGAACGGCATGTGTCGGATCTGCGCGATCAGCTTGAGGCCTTGGCTGACCCGCCCTTGCTGCGCTCGTGCTAGTTTTGCCATCAAACATATCGGGGAAGCACAGATGAAGGCGAAGTTGGCGGCTTTGATAAGCCCGATAAGCGGGGCAACGCGGCGGATACTGGCCGGTGCCGTGGTGCTGAGCTTGGTTGCCTGCGGTAGTTCTCAGCCTTCGGCAGACAGCGCCGTTCAGGCCGATACCAGCGCGGCGGCCGCTGCCGCTAACAAGCCCGATTCACGCTTGGTCGCCGCCGTGCCGGTGCAAAGCGGGTCAACGGCGTTGGGCCTGCGCTTTGAGTTGCTGGACCGGCCGTTGCCCAACGGGGATTTCCGGGTGCGACTGCTGTGGACCGTCACAGCGCCGACACGCACGCTGCAAGTCGACTATGTACCCGCAGAGGGTCTGCATGCCGCTGCTGGTAACCAGGTGCTACGGGAGTCAAATCTGGAGGCTGATGCGGTCGTCGAGCGGGTGCTGACCCTGCATGCCGGAGCAGCGGGCATGTACCTGGTGCAACTGAACGTGCGCAACGATGTGGCTGGCGGTGGCGCCACCGGCGGCAATTCGCTGTTCGCGCTGCCGGTGCTGGTCGAGCCCGCACCGGTCAGCGCCCGCTAAATCAGACGAAGCCTATCCATCGGCCGAAGGTCACGATGCCCGTCCACAGGACCAGCGAAGTGATGCCCGCCCAGCGAGCGGCGCCCGTGGCCGCACGGTCGTCCCAAGCCGCAACACCGCGGAAGGTGACGAACTGAAAGAAGCCCATGTTCAGGCCCGCCAATACCAGCAGCGCCATCTTGGCTTGGAACGGCACGTTGTCGACATAGGTCGTGGCGTTGGCCATGAACAGCAGGCCGCCCGTGATCGCGGCGCAGCCAAAAGCCAGCCAGGTCCACGGCAGCAGTTGGTCTGAAAGCTGCGTGAAGCGCATGTGCTGCGAGCCCCAGCCGACCAGCCGCAAGTCGACGGTGATCAGCAAGCCCAGAAACAGCGTCAGCGCAAAAACGTGTGCGGACTCAACCTGCGGAAACCAGCTTTCGCTGACCAACACGGCCAAGGGCAAGCTTTGCAGCCATTCGGCAAAAGAATGAATCATGGCAGCCAGCTCCTCAGATCGATTCGATGTAAGCGATGAGACGGCCGGAGACGATGATGGTCGCCCACAGCAGTACCGAGACGATGGCCAGCAGCGCCGGCAGCGCGCTGAGCGGGCGGGCGCTGCGCGCATAACGGTGCAGCCAAAGCGTCACACCGATGACCAGCAGCAGACTGATCATCTTGACGTAGAAGGCCGGGTTGCCCAGCGTGCGGCCGGGCTCGGCGACGATCAGGATGAGGCCTGTGACCAACAGCACCGGCAGGCAGGCCCAGATCTTGGGGACGAACCGGTCTGCCACTTGCGTCAGCGTCTCCGAGCGCAGGCCTGCGCCAAAAATGCGCAGATCCACGAGCACTGCTGCAGACAGCAGCAGGGCTATGCACAAAATATGGATGGTCTGCATGGTCGGGATGATCCAGTTAGTGACCTGGATAAATTGACTCGGTGCAGTGTTGGATAGCCAATCACTGAAGGTGGCGATCGTCATGGGCGGGTCCTTGTGTGCTGCCGGTGCGGCAGTGGTGCTCTGCCGGCTGTTCTTTTCGTCTAATCAAATTATAGGCCGCAGGGTTTGGCTGCGGCTAGCGCTGCGCGGTGGCCCCGCCGAACACCATGTCGAGCAGCTTATCGATGAACTGCTTGCTGATGCTGGTCTGCGTGACCAACACGCGATGGAAGATAGGGCCCCACAAAGCATCGGCCAATACTTCCAGATCGATGCCGGGCTTGAGGTCACCGTGCTCGAGCGCACGATTGAGTGTGATGAAAGCGGCCTTGCGACGTGGTTCGAGAAAATCGCTGACCAGTTGCTTGCTGGTTTCTTCATCGGCCTGGCGCAATGCCATGAGCTCGCGCAACAGTTGTCCGGCACGACCGCGATAGATGGCCGCAGCCAGATGCAGTTGCTTGCGCAGGTCAACCAGCGGCTGATCGGACTCGGTGATGGCATCCATTTGCGGCGCGACTGCGACCATGAAGGCCTCAACAGCCAACATGCCTTTGCTGGCCCACCAGCGATAGATGGTGGCCTTGCCGGCTCCGGCCTGGGCAGCAACACCTTCGACGGTGAACTGTGCGAAACCACCTTCGCGCAAGATCTGATAGGCCGCTTTCAGGATCGCTGAACGTGAGGCATCAGAGCGGGGTCTGCCCGGTGTACGAGTGGCAGCAACTTTCTTGGCTTTGGCCATGGTCAATGATCCGTAGTTCGAGAGTAAAGCAGAGGGTCTTAAGACCGATGAGAGTGGCGCTAGTCTACCTGCAACCGCTTACCCTCAGCGGAAAGTAGTGCACAAGTTAGGTAATTGCGACACCGGCGAATGAATCGTTGCATCTTCAAAGAAAGGATGCCGTGCACTTAGACAGGCAGGAGGCCTGTAAGTTCCCGTCTTAATGACCTGTAGGCACAGGTCGCGGGATCAGGCCGGGGGCTAAAGTAGCCCCCGGCCGTTTCTTTAAACGCTTAGAAGTTGTGCTGCCACTGCAGGCCGAACTCACGCGGGCGTCCCATAACGTACTGCAGAGCAAAGCGCTGATCGGCTGCAACACCTGCAGGCGGAGTCGACACCGTGCCTCCACCCGCATCCCAGTAGCCGCCGCCGAAGCTGGTCGCATAGGTCGCATAGACCTTGTTGGCCAGATTGTTGGCGTACAACGAGATCACGTTCTTGCGGCCTTCAGTAGCCAGTTGAATGCGACCGTTGACCAGACCATAGCTGGGCAACTGATAGGTCGAGTCGATGCTGTTGACCGGATAGGTGTCCGAACCCGGGTAGGTCTGCTGCGGACCCTGATAGGCGTAGTTCAGGTTGGCCGTGAAGTCACCCAAACGAGTGCCCGGGACGCTGTAGGTGACACCGATGTTATAGGTCGGAGTCGGCTGGTCAGGGAACAGGTAGGGACCCTTGTTAGCCACTTCGTCCTTGACGGTGTACTTGGTCGTGCCGATAGCGCCGTCCAACGACAGGTGGCTGGTCACCGCGAACTGCGCGTCGAGCTCGACGCCCGTCACATCCACATCGCCCGAGTTGACGGTGACGATGCGAAAGCCAGTCTGCGGGCAGGTGGGGTCAGTGGCCACGGTGCAGCTAGCCTGCTGGGCTGACTGACGGTTGGTCCAAGCCATCTTGTACACGGTGGGGTTGATGCGCAGGCGGCCATCGAGCCACGTGGTACGCAGGCCGGCCTCGAAGTTGATGACCTTTTCCGGCGAGATGGGTTGGATCACGTCGCTCTGTGCGGGGCCCGAGGCTGCTGCCGAGATGGTGTACGAGTACTGACCATCCTTGAACGCCTTCGAAGCGGTGGCATAGCCCATGATGTCGTCGGTGAAGTGATAGTCCAAGGTGCCGCGCCAGTCGACCTCGGTCCAGGTGTGGCTGTTGTTGACGGTGATCGAGGTCGCACCGTTGTTGCCGGCATAGGTCGGTACGAAGTCGTTGGCGGCGCCGGTGCAATAAGCCTTGCCGGCGATGGTCGTGCAGATCGGCGTCGGGCCCGAGCCGGCGCGACGCGTGGCTTCGTAGTCCTTCTTGTCTTGCGAGACGCGAACACCGGCAGTCAGGTTCAGCTTGGGCGTGAGGTGCCAGGTCAGGCTGTCGAACTGTCCCCAGGACTTGGTGACCTGAC